>NZEN01000053.1 GCA_002689665.1 Opitutia bacterium
AATAGAGACTTTCTTGAGCGTCTAAAAATTGTCAGAAATAAAGATTTTGATTTATTAATTTCCGACATTTCTCCTGTTGGTCTCGAAATCGGTAAGCAAATGGGGATCCCTAGCACTCTAATTGAAAACTTCACTTGGAACTGGATATATCAAGAGTATTGTGATTCTCATCTTGGCTTTAACCGCATAAACGAAATCCTAGAAAAGTCTTACAGTTATGCAGATTTGCATATTCAAGCTTCTCCATTTTGCCAAAAGACACAAAAAGCGGTGGAGACGCCACCAATTTCTAGGAGTATTCGAAAACCACATAGCGAAATCAAGCAACTCCTAGGTATCGGTAAGAATTACAAAGTTATTTTACTTACAACAGGCGGAATAACCAAAGAGCTAAATCTAATTGAGTCTCTGAAAGAGGAAAATGACCTAATCTTTATTACTACAACTGCAACCCGGTCTATTACAACNNGCCANAATATTATTTCGATTCCACTAAANTCAGACATCCACTACCCAGACTTGGTAAATGCATCCAATCTGGTGGTTGGAAAAGTAGGATATGGGACCTTGGCTGAGTGTTGGTCGACAGACACTCCATTGCTTGGTTGCTATCGGAATGACTTTAGGGAATCCAATACATTAGTTGATTTTGCTTCGAAAAACCTAAGTCACGCAAATATATCAGTTGAAGATTTTGAGAGGATGAATTGGATACCCAAAGCCCGTGAGATCATGATAGAAAATACTACATCAAAATCGCCGCCAGATACGACAGGAGCCTCAATTGCAGCCCGAGAGATCATACGCTTCATAACATAAAGTCGCAAATGACCAAAAATCTGTTCGTCATCAGGGTGCTATTCTGTGCAAAATCATAAGAATGAAATCTTGCATCACTATATCTCTTGTTCCTAGCTTAAGCGGTGGCCCATGGGTCCTTTGGGACAACATAGAAACAAGCCTGCGGATCGCGGCGGAAAAAGGGTTCGATGGTGTAGAGCTTTTCACATCAGGACCTTCGATAGATTCAGCAAAACCTTTGGGTCATCTCCTGCAGCAAAATAATCTTTCTTTGGCTGCNGTGGGCACTGGGGCAGGCAAGGTTTTGCATGGATTGACACTTACAGATGCTGATCCATCAATACGCAAAAAAGCAAAGGATTTTATCAAAGGAATTATTAATTTCGGTGCTGAAAATAGTGCTCCATCTATACTTGGGTCCATGCAAGGTTCATCCACGGATGATTTCCCCCGTGAAACGGCCTTAAAGTATTTAAGGGATGCACTGGAAGACCTTGGCGAATACTCTACTTCATTGGGCACTTTTTTCATTTATGAACCACTGAACCGATACGAGACTAATTTATTTAACCATTTTGGTCAGGCATGTGATTTCGCGAGAAACTTGGAAACCCAAGGGGTTAAGGTATTGGCTGACCTTTTTCACATGAACATTGAAGAGGCTGACATTGCTTCAAGCATTAGCGATCATAACGANATGTTGGGCCATGTTCATTTTGCTGATAGTAATCGTAAGCCGATCGGTTACGGTCATACAGACATGCTACCAATATCCGAATGCCTGAAGAAAATAAATTACCAAGGATATATATCAGCAGAGGCTTTTGCGTGGCCTGACCCACTAACCGCAGCTCAGCAAACTATCGATTCTTTCCGTAAGTTTTTCAACTAGATTTACATGTAAATCATCATGAAAGATAGACCGAATATAATCCTCATTATTACCGACCAGCAAAGATACGACACCATTCGTGCACTTGGCTATAATCACTGTATAACCCCAAACTTAGATAACTTAGTTGATCAGGGAACAACCTTTGAGCAATGCCATGTAACAGCAGCTTCTTGCGCACCGGCTCGGGCTAGCTTGTTTACCGGTTACTACCCGCATACTACCGGGATCTTAAAAAATGCAGATGACTGGACTCGTAGCTGGGTGGAGATACTTTCGAACAGCGGATACTATTGTTCAAATATCGGCAAGATGCACACATGGCCCTTCACCGCTCCCTGCGGGTTCAACGAAAGGCATGTCGTGGAGAACAAAGATCGTTTCCTGGAAGGAGCAGAGTTCACTGATGAATGGGAAAGTTTCATGAAAAATGAGGGCATAGATAAGCAGAGAAGAGAGCTGTATCGCAAGAGAGAAGACTACAAAAGTTCCCTCGGTGCATTTACCTGGGACCAGCCTGAAAATTCTCACTCTGATTTCTTCACTGGAAACAGAGCAGTAAATTGGTTAACGGAATACAATGAAGATAAACCCTTTTTCCTTGAAATCGGTTTTCCCGGGCCCCATCCCCCTTATGATCCCACCCCAGAATATTTAGAACTATACAAGGATGTCGACATCCCCTTACAACCAGTTACGCAAGAAGACCTAGACCTGCAACCTCAGGCATTAAAAGCACTTAGGCAGCACAATGCAGAGGTCGATCATGATTCTATCGTTCATCAACTCAAGCCATCGGAGGAGTCCCGTTTGCGTCAAAGGAAACACTACCTTGCCAATGTCACCATGATAGATCATGCGGTCGGTAAGATCGTTGAATGCCTCAAAAATNATCAATTAGATGAAAACACCATTATCATGTTTACGAGTGATCATGGTGATTGCCTGACTGATCATGGCCACAGCCAAAAGTGGACAATGTTTGAACAAATCACCCGGGTGCCTTTAATTATATCAGGTGCCGGAATTCAGCAAGGTACAAAAATCAATGAACTTGTACAATGGATGGACATCGGGCCAACAATTCTTGATTTAGCTGGGTGTGAAACNCCTTCCATGGAAGCAGTTTCCATGCACCCCGCTTTGCAAGGTGATGAATCCTGGAAAGGGCGTGATTATTTATTTTGCGAACAGGTGGGTGATATGGTGCTAACAGACGCAAAATTCATGACTATGATTCGAGATAAGAAATGGAAACTTATACATTTCCTCGATTCGAATGAAGGGCAATTATACNACCTAGAGGANGANCCAATGGAAATGAAGAATTTGTGGAATTCTTCTGAATGCCAAAAACAAAAAGACAATCTTCTTTTGCAAATCCTGAATTGGAGAGTTGCAAGTCAGCTGAAACATTCTGATTGTTGGATTTACCAAAATTAAGACCTAAATTCAAAACTACAGCCTAATCATTTCTGATCCATCTAAAGTTAAAAGCCCGCCAAGCACATTCCTAGGGATACTAAAGAATCTTGGACCGGGACTGATCCTAGCCGGTTCTATTGTGGGATCCGGAGAACTTATTGCGACAACTCGCACTGGTGCTGAAGCTCACTTTGATTTCCTCTGGCTGATTATTATAGGATGCTTCATTAAGGTTTTTGCCCAGATAGAGTTTGGGAGGCATGTGATTACTTTCGGTAANTCATCGCTGGAATCACTCAATGAACTCCCTGGTCCAGTCTATAAGTCTGAAANGAATGGAAGAAAGATTAAGGCGAACTGGATCCTTATCTTTTGGTTTCTGATGTTCCTATCAATCCTGGGACAACAAGGCGGTATCATTGGAGGAGTCGGGCAAGCATTGGCTATTACTTTTCCCTTGTCTGATTCAGGTGAAGCCAAAAACGAGATTCTNGGCAAGAAAGTCTCCCTAACGATTCAACTTAATGAAGCCAAAGCAGAGAGAGATTTTTCCAAACAAAAGATTGCCGAAGAAAAACTATCAAGCCTTCCAGCCCTCCCCAACTCTCGGGACGATCTTATTTGGTCGATCNTAATAACGAGTTTCACAATTGTTTTACTNATAAACGGCAAATTTTCATTGATTGAAAAATTTTGCATCATCNTGGTATCTAGCTTNACCCTAATCACCATNCTTAATCTTNTTGCCCTACAATCCCAAGATTCCTGGGCAATTAGGATGGATGATATCATACATGGATTNAGTTTTTCCTTCCCTGAAGTCAGCAACGGAAGTAATCCTGTTCTTACGGCNATTGCCACCTTCGGAATTATAGGTGTNGGCGCTTCTGAAATCCTTGTCTACCCCTATTGGTGCACGGAGAAAGGTTACGGTGCTTTTACTGGTAAAAGAGATAGTTCAGGGGAATGGTTAACGCGCGCCAAGGGATGGGTTCGGGTTATGAAATGGGACGCCTGGGGCTCAATGGTTGTATATACGTTTTGCACAATTGCCTTTTATTTACTCGGTGCATCCATCCTTGGAAGATCCGGCTTAGTTCCATCTGGTTCAGAAATGATCCAAACTCTTTCATCCATGTATCGCCCCGTATTTGGAGAATGGGCTCAAATGATCTTTCTTATCGGTGCCGTAGCCGTTCTCTTTTCGACTTTCTTCGTGGCACTTGCGGGTCAAAGCAGAATGGCAGTCGATGCGCTCATGACCTCAGGGATCTTGCCTGATAAAATTGTATTGCGAAAAAAACTAATTAAGTTGCTCGGAATTATATTACCTTTGCTTTGCGTGACCTGTTATGCCTTCTTCCCAAAGCCAGTATTTTTAATCTTAATTTCTGGTTCAATGCAGGCACTCATGCTACCCATTGTAGGTTTCTCTGTTTTATTTTTCCGCTACAAGNTATCTGACTCNAGGTTAGGATATTCCAANATGTGGGACTTTTTCCTNTGGGCTTCTTTTGCAAGTTTTCTAGTNATTGGGATTTATCAATTATATTCCAAGATTTTGGGGTAACTCTCTATTTATGAAAGAGAACGAAGTTATTCCCTCTTCCACGAACATTCAGTCAAACCTCGTTGCTTTTTTTATTACGATACTTGCTTTGATTGGGATAATTTCCGTCGAATCAAAACCCTTTTTTCATGTCAAATCTAAGCCTTCACCTGCAAATACTAAAGAAATTGAGATTCAATGGGCTATTCAGCCTCAGCAAAAAGAGACCGAGAACGACAAGAGGTTCGTAGAGGCAAATCCAAACAGTCCGATCAACCCGCCTGACGACACCAACAATTTTTCATTCCGGGAACAACAGGCTGCTCAACCCAATACAAAGCCAGATGAGACTAAAGCTGATCTCCCAAGTCTAGATGGCGTGGAGTTTTCATCTAAAGTTGCACAGCCTAGCACGGCATCGCCTTCATTCAAAAAACTACCTGACTTACAGGAACCAGCTAAAGAAAAGGTCGTAAACGAGGAAATGAAGAAAGTGTTAGCCAAGGTTACGCCAAGAAGTATGCAGGAACCTAAAAGCCAACGCATCGAACCGGAGGGATTAAAAATTGAAAAGCAGGATAAAGAGGGTGAGGACAAAGTGATTAATCTATCAAAGAATCAAAACGGGTTAGAGTCTCCCTTGGAAAAGTCCGAGATAGCTACCTTAAATACACCCAAGGTCAGTTCCATCTCCACTAGGCCACGCCCAAGACTTTCTCCAGAGTTATTACGGGGCCCTATAATGAAAACAATTTCAAACGCCCCCAGAGTCGGCATGCTTGCGGTTGAATGCAGACTCCATCCATACGGAGTTTATGTACAAGAGATGCTTCGCTCAATCGAGGATCAATGGCATCAATTGGCAAATGGGTCCATGCATTTTCTACAAAAAGACAAAATGAAAGCAAAGATAACTTATCGTTTTACTCTACAGGCTGATGGCAAAATTAATGACCTGCAATTCCTAGGTCAAGGGGACGGGGCACTTCCTGCTGAGTTATGCAGGCAAGCTATTGCTTCTAGAGTACCTTTTGGAGAATGGACTCAAAAAATGATCGATGATTTTGGACAATCTGACGAAATAACCATTCACTTTAATTATCGGTGAACTTAATTACACAACAAGAACTTCCCCTAGATAAAAACAGTCAATTACTTGCTTGGGAAGAAAGCGGGATTATTGCCATCGATAAAGCCGCAGGAGTGCTTAGTCACCCTAACCCAAACGGAAAGCGAAACGCACGCAACTTACTTATTGCAGATTACATATCGGAAGATGAATGCTACGAGTGGTTGGACCCCAAAGGACAGACTCATAGGTTTTATCTTTGCCATAGACTCGACTCCCCCACATCAGGAATAATCATAGGCTCTTGTGACAGCGAGACTGCTAATTTAATTAAAGAAAAGTTTGCAAACAGAGAGGTACGCAAAACATACCACGCAGTGACTTGCTTTAACCCGAAAGCAAAAGAAGGACATTGGGTGGATCGACTTATTGAAAAAAGGGTTGATGGGAAGCTTCGAGTTGAAAGAGGCAATGGATCTACCTGCAAGGCGAATGTTCGCTTTCTTCAAAAGAAAAAAGGTGCAAACCACTTGCAACTTATCGAACTTCGGCCATCAACCGGTCGAACGCATCAATTAAGAGTGCAATGTATGCTTAGGAAAATGCCGATTGTAGGTGACAAGACTTACGGAGATTTCAGTTTAAACAGAAAGGTAAAAAAGGAATCGAAATTGGACAGGCTCTGCCTGCATGCATCGAATATTGAATTTTCCATCAGAAAAAAGGGGCAAGAGATTAATTTCACCTGTGAATCTCCATTGCCTAGATTAATAGGCAAAGTCTTGTCCTAAAATAAAGATTTACTAAAGATCGAACTGAGCGGAAGCAGTAAAGACATGACTATTTATCCTATCATACCTGTCTTCGGCTGCACTCAAAAAGAAGCGATAATCGAGTGCTAAACTCACATTTTCTCTGAATCGATAACTTGCTCCGATACCAAAATCATAAATAAAACTTTCTCCCGAATAATCACTGTCACTCTCAAACGAAATAAAGCCAACCCCCATTCCCAACCCTGCACGCAGATCGATTAAATCACCAATCTCTTTTTCCAGCAATAATCGGGTAGTAAAACTATGGATGCCAGCTTCAAAGTCGTGATTTAAGCCCTGGGCATCATAGCCTTGATGGGAATACTCAACTTCCCATCTCACTGTACCAAAATCTTTCCCAAACTGAAGGCCAAGAAAATATCCCGCATCTGATTCATAAGGGATTTTACCAATCCCACCCGCATCCCTGACCGCACTATCATCAGGAAGAGTAAAACCTAACAACGGACCAAAATAGTATCCGTCATGTCGCTCAAAAATAATTTCAGGAACAGGCTCAGCATCACCACTACTTGGGCTATCAGTATTATTTAAATCAATACCTCCTTCTGAATCTGCTATCTCCCTGTCAGCAGGATTTTGATTTTGAACGACAGGTAACTGAGGATCAGGAATGTCCTTTAATTCCTTAACTTCATAATAATCTGGAACCGGCAAATATGGAGCAGGAGGAACCTCGGGTTGCGAAATAGCAGGGGAAAGGAGGGGTTGAACCGGTTGAGGTGAAGGTACAACAAAATTGGTTGGTTGCAATTCAGTTGCAGAAAGTAATTTGGCAATTTCTTTTTCGTGAGCGGCTGTTTTTAATTTAAGGGAGGATACCTTATCCGAAAAGGCGTAGGTATCATCCTGCATTTGTTGCCCGCAAAGAAAAAATAAGGGGGCAAAAAAATTGAGGCTTAGCAGGTGAATGAGTTTCATGGGGAACCTCTAGCTTCTAATTTTTTCCCGAAAAAGAAAAGGATGAAATAAAAATAAAAAAGCGCCGGGCGGTAGATTGGCGGGAACCGCCCGGCGCGGGTGTGGTGGATGGGAAATAAAGTTATTAACAATGTAGTGATTTACTACTCAATGCAATATAAATTTTCGTTAGTTCTAATGAATAAATTATTACTCACAATAGCAATGGAAGATCTCGTGTTATCGTCGTAAGTATCTCCCATTTGAGCTTGATGAAGGATTTTGCCTTTATCAGCAGATACAACCAAGACCATTCCATTGTGATTCATGAAATATATTTTACCATCGCCAGCAGTAGGAGAACCACGCCATTTGTATTTACCTGGAAGCGTAAGACTCCATAACGATTTACCCGTCTTTGGGTCAACACGGGACAGGCTTTTCCTTAGATCACTTAAAATAAAAAAGTCATCTCTGTAAAATAATGGCGTTGGGACATCAGAAGTGAGTAGTGGATCCTGAGATGTTTCCCAACGAAGTCCATCAGAACCAGAATTACTTCCTTTTTGATTTAATTTAATCGCAAATACGGGTGCCTTTTTGGGTGCACAGACTAACGCAATACCATCCCCAACGACAGGAGAAGGAACCAACCTCCACCACTGTTGCTTATGTCCCGGATTCCATGTTCCCCAGCGCCAGGTTTCATTCCCTGTTTTGGGGTCATGCGATGAAAGTACATCACCTCCTGCTACCAGTAGTTGGTCATCATATGGAATGATAGTCCCAAATGATTCAAGAGATTCCTTCTGGGCACTCGATGCCCTAGTGTGTTTCCAAATCGTTTTACCTGATTTCGGATCCATGCAAAGCAGGAAAGACTTTGCATTATTTACACCACGACCATGAACGGGCTCATCGCGCTGCAAGATTGGCAAGTATAGTTTATCTTTAAAAAAAGTGGGGGATGCTGAGAAAGTCCATTGAAAGCAAAAATCACCATAATCCTTTTGCAGATTTCTGCGCCATTGCTCATTACCAGAAAGGTCATATGAAACTAAATCCCCGTTTCCAAAGAAAAAGAATACGGCATCATCCCCGACAACAGGCGAAGGGCTTGCATAATTGGAGCGATCGTGAAGCATGTAATCAAAACCATCTGATTGTCCAGGGCGATATCCACTACCTGCCTTCTTTGACCACAAAAGTTTGCCCGTTGATGAATCAAAACACATGGCAAGGAGTTCCCCTTGCCCTTTTTTACCATTTTTAACTGACACTGAAATGGAGGGCACGAAAACACGACCTTTGAAAACAATCGGTGTGGCTGCAGATGCACCAGGCAACCTAGTCTTCCACTTTACTCCCTGCGTTTGATCAAAATCGACAGGTAAAGCGGCACCGCTTTCATTAGAGCCGTTATAGTTAGGACCACGCCAATTATCCCAAGCCTTACTGAAAATAGTAGAGGAGCAAAGCATAAAAATAGCAATGACTAGAGAGTTTCGTTTATAGAATGAAATAAATAAATTATTCATTATTTTAGTTTAGAGCTTTGAATCCTTTCGATCGAGAAAATACATCTTTAAACCAAGTTTTTTTTCAGCGAAGAAGAACTTTTATGCCATCTGACCGGAAGCAGTTACCTACTATGATTTTTTCTTAATTTCGTCCTCAAGTTGCTGATCTTCTATCCACTCAATCAAACCCTCCAGATTTGAACTGCCTTCGGAAGGATTGTTTTTATTAATATTATATTCCTCCACAAAATCTTCTTCTATTTCCGCCAATAGTTTTTCATTTTCTCTATTCTTAAATTTTCTTTTAAACGTAACACTCACAGCAATTGTTGCGAAAAACAGCATGCAAAGAAAAGCTAACTCCATTACTTCAAGGTAGTGGAACAAAAATTATTTCAGTTCTTGAAAACTTCAGAGTGGTGCCAGTTTTTCGCTGAACTTGTTTTATTAGATCAAGTAATGTGACATCCTGTTCTTCAATTGAAATATTAGAGGTCGTTGAATGATCAAATCCAGAGGCTAAGCGAATAACATTATCAATTTGTTGATCTGAATTTGTATTGGACATGAAATGTGAGGATAGTTCCTGTACCAGTTGATCAAATGAAGTATTACTGTATTCCACTTCGCTGATTTTAATCAGCATACATTGACTAAGAGGTAGTTCGAAAATTTCACGCGAAATAATTTTGGAAATCTCATCAAGAGCTTCCGAAAGAGCCCTTGTTTCATTTCCCACGCGGGAACCGTCAATAGGGATTAGTTCGTCTACCTTGAATTGAGATTGGAGACTATTGCGATGAAAAATCTCAACGACTGCCACAACTCTAACTTTTAACCGCTCAACTCTTTCAAATTGTAGCACGGATAAGGAAATTTCATAAGTTGCAGCGTTTCGTGCCCTACTTGGGTAAGAAGAATACGAGAGAGAACCTAAGATCGAAGATAAATTAAGACCTACGACGCGAGATATGCCCTCCCCTAATGGTTCGCCCCACCGATGGTTTTCTTCATAAGCAAGAGATGATGTGTTCTGCCGGCGAGCGAAGCGACTATCATCCAAATAAGGAGGAATACTAACCTCCCTTACATAGAAAGAAAGATCTGGTAGATGAAGAGTCTCATTATCATCAGAGCTTAGGCTTACTAATAGATGGTATTCTGGTTCCACATGATTTGATTCAGGAATAATACAGCCACCCAAAATAGAAATGAGAACGAAAACGATGGGGAAATGAAATTTCATCACTCTTTTGAGTTCGAAGGTTTACCTATTAAAAATGCTTGCGGGTTACGCTCTAGGAGTTCAGCAAGTCGTTTAAGCGACTTGGAGGTTAGGCTCACATCACGAAGGGTATCCGAAAACTGGAAACGAAGTTCAGAGTCAGGTTGCACCATTAAATTGAGAGTTTTTGATAAACTCGAAATATCCTTCATGGTTAGCTTAGCTTGCGTTGACGCTTCGCTAAGGTTTGGTCCTAAAGAGGAATAATTTTCAGAAAAAGTATTGAGGAACTCCCTAAGTGCTTGATTCGATTGAGCAAAATCAGACTGCAATGCTCCGAAATCAAGTTCATCTAGGCGGGTTGTGGCGACCTCAAGTAATTTGCTGACCTGAGTACTCATTTTTTCAAAATTTATTTTTTCACTTAGCTCAGCAAAGATTGAGTCTTTGGTTTTCAACTCGGGATATCCATGCAACTCGTTAATATCGGGCTGAATTTCACCACTCTGACCATTGTCGGTTGTTAAATTGATATACAAAATGCCAGTAACAAAACTTTCCTGAATTAATTGCCCTACCAAAGTTTTAACAATATCTTTTTTGAACCTACCTTCAGAATCGAAAATCTCGTTACCTGTATCAACCATATGCCGATGAACTAGTTTCCGATTAATTTCGACGAGTACAGGGACGGGTGCATCTTCAATTGCGTCACCTAGGAAGAATCGTTCCACACGACCAATTCTCACTCCATTTAGAGTCACTTTTCCTCCCTCATAGAGTCCATACATATTTTCATGAAAAACCAAAACGAATCTTTCATTCTGATTCCGAAAAGAAGAAAAACCCCCAGTAAATACAGCAAACCCGATAAGCACTACGATGGCCCCCACGGTGAATGAGCCTACTAGAAATCTGTTGCTATTTTTTTTCAAACTAAAATAAAATCATTAGGCTATTTCTGGAAACAATCAATGCTCATCTCAATTGTTTGATGACTCGTTGCGAGTTAAAAAGTCAACCACATCTTGATGATTACTTTGATCGAGAAGGGTTCGGGGCGGGCCACGATCAAGGAGTGTTTTAGATTTTGCATCCAAGAATATTGCATCATCGGCAATATCAAAGATACTTGCCAGTTCATGACTTATTACAACAAATGTCATGCCGAGACTTTCTTTTAATTCAGTAATTAAATCGTCTAACCTCTTTGAAGTTATGGGATCCAATCCCGCAGAAGGTTCATCAAAAAACAATATTTTGGGATCTAAGGCTAGTGCACGGGCAAGCCCAGCCCTCTTTTTCATTCCCCCGCTCAGTTGGGAAGGATGGAAGTTTTCGAAACCAGAAAGACCAACCAAGCTTAATTTATATCGAACGATGTCCTCTATTTCTTTTTCTGCCAACTCAGTGTATACCTCTAGGGGTAGTGCAACATTTTCCCGTATAGTCATAGAACTCCAAAGTGCACCTCCTTGGAAGAGAACACCGAATTTATTGAAAATCTTACTTCCATTGGAATTTGCGTCCCATAGTCGTTCGCCACTAATAGAAATCTCGCCCTGTACAGGCTCCAAAAGACCAACCATCGATTTTAATAAAGTGCTCTTCCCACATCCACTCCCACCCATCACAACAAGACAAGTCCCCTGCTTGATATCAAATGATACATCCTGAAGCACGAGATGCTCCCCGTAGGCCAATTGAAGATTTTTGACCGTAATGATTGGGTTAAATTCCTCGGTATTCATGATTACCTGAGCTCTAAGTAACTAAAGATTGTTTCAAACAAGGCATCTGCCACGATTATAAATGTGATTGAGACTACAACTGCAGATGTCACAGACTTCCCCAACGCAGCAGAATCGCGACCAGAGTTCATCCCCTTGTAGCATCCCACTAATCCAATAATAAGGCCAAAAATCAAACTTTTAGTTACTCCAGAATACACCTCCCACATATGCGTTAATGCTGACTGTGTCTGCTCTAAATAATGAACAGCAGAAAAGTTCATAACTACCGTACCTACCGTCAAGCCTCCTAAAATCCCCACGATATCCGCGTAAAGAGTCAATAGTGGGGTCATCAAGAAGAGTGCTAATGCTCGGGGCAGGACCAGGAATGAAATCGGTGAAATCCCGAATGTCCTCATGGAATCAATCTCTTCATTCAGTTTCATATTACCTAGCTCGGCCGCGAAGGATGCACCCGTCCTGCCGGCCATAATGATCCCGACCATAAGTGCACCCATCTCCCTGACCATGGCCAGACTAACAAGATCAGCAACATAGATTTTGGCGTTAAACTTCTCTAGTTGAACACTTCCGACAAAGGCCATGGTTAAGCCTGTAAGGAAACTAATTAGTGTTACAATCGGAAGAGCCGAAGCCCCGCACTTACGGGCACTTTCAATAAAGTCCCCAAACCTCATCACCGATTTCCCTGAGATCAGTTCAAGGCTTGCAATGATTACAGCCCCAATAAACTCAATTGGCTTAACGAAATAATTAGGAATATCTGCAGTAAACTTCTCTAAATCATCGGCTATGTCTTCAAGCTCAGTCTTGCCCTGGTTCGTTTTTCGTTCCTTACTAATTATAAGAAGTGTCTTTAATCCCTCTGGAAGAAATCCTAGATGCACTTTCTTTTTTTCTGACTCAAACCCGTCAATAGCATTCCGAACAAAAATCACCAAGGAAGTATCCCAAGCAATATCCTCAGTGCAAGAAATACGGAAAACTTCAATATCGCTTGCCTGCCTGATAAGAGATTGCCATCTTCTGAGTACTCGCTGCCTCTCAGGGCAGGATAATGACCAGCTACCTGAAAGACTTATCAAAACTTCTCCATCCTCTTTGGTCCATTCAAGACCAGGAATTGACAGTTCTCTTTTATCAGAACCATTGCTATGAGATATTTTATCCATTCAACAAACCTTCTATATTACGATTATGGCAATCCGAGCAATACTCTTTGACCTTGACGGCACTTTAATTGATCAATTTCAGGCCATTCATAAATCATTCGCATTAACACTTGAACGGATGGGCTATAACAAACCAAGCTTTAACGAGGTAAAAAGAGCAGTGGGTGGAGCATCTGAGGCCACCATGGAAAAACTTATAGGTCCGGAAAGAGCTCAGGAAGCAGTTCAGATATTGAGACCAATTTTTGAAAAAGAAATGCTGAACGGGCTTACCCTATTACCTGGCGCCAAGGAAATCTTGAATTGGTGTAAGGCAAACAAAGTCAAAGCAGCAGTCCTAACTAACAAACATGGACCTCATGCAAGGATAGTTTGTAAGCACTTAGGTATTAGTAACGACTTAGAATTTGTTATTGGTGCAGATGATACCCAATGGAAAAAGCCTGATGTAAGCCTTACAAATTATACTTTAGAAAAAATTGGGTATAATGCTACAGAAACTCTTTACATCGGAGATTCTCCCTATGATTACAAAACGGCCCAAAATGCATCGATGAAGTGTCTCCTTGTTTCGACTGGAACACATCCAGTGCATGAACTCAGCAAATTAAATTCTTCACTAGAAATTAAGGCTGACTTGAAATCATTGATACCAATGATTGAAAAATTACTCTAGGATTTTGAGGATTTTGATTCCAATGATCGAGATTGACAGGGGAAACTCTCATTCTTAGGATAAACTATTACCCTAAAAAAATACCACTATGGTTTACTCGACCCCACCCACCCCAACCGTTGAGTCTTACAAACAGCAGGCACTCGAAGACTTAAACGCTGATTTATCACTAGGCATACTCGCTTTCCCGAGAAAAATATTAGTTTTGGGTAATAAAGATATAAGGGTTTTTCAGGAAGCCTCTCATCTCGTTGACTTTGAGATTTATCAATATGACAACCCACACTTTGTTCTCCGGTCAGGACTTCATCAAGAATTCTCGCTGATCGCCGCTTGCGATGATTTATTTCAATCAAGCTTTTGGGATTTAAAGAGCCTCTTCGAAAGAAAAACTAAAAATCCATTTCTATTCTTTAAGATTGATGATTTGCTTGAGATGGAAAACTCGGAATTCGAATCAAATCTACTTAACCTCTCTGTTGAGATCAAAATTCACCAAATCGTTAAAGATACTTTAGGTGAAGATGAAATTACTTCTGATAGTTCATATCAAAGTCGATCAAACGATAAAAATGTACTTGAAGGCGAACTTCAACATTTCCTTAGAGGATCAGTTTCTGAAAACAGAAAACCGGAAGAAACATTAGACCAGGCGATCAAAATCATCCGATCCCAATCAAGGTAGTTTTCCTCTGATTAGAATATTTTTTGCGGAAAGAACCTACAAATGAGGCAAGTTCCTTTTCATTTCGGGGTAAGTTACTACTTGGGATAATTTTCCTCAGTATAATCATTCCTACCGTAGGGGGATATTATCTGGTCCGAGAGACCACAAACTCTCTCAAGAATGTAATTTTTACGAAATCAATTGCATTCACAACTACGCTAGCGAGGCAAATAAAGCCTGCACTTGAGTTTGACGATAATGAGACCGCCAAGGAGATATCGGATGCCATTACTCTAAACTCTTTCATTCGTGTAGTTCGAGTTTGGAAATTAGATATTTTTGAGACTAAAAAGAAACCCACACTTTTCACAGAAAGTTTGGATTCCAAGCAGGATCAAAGTTTCAAATTCGAAGCACCAACTAGGAATTCCAAAGAGAGAGAAATTTGGCTTGATTCAGATTTAATCATTGAGAGAGCTGTCTTCTCACAAAATCAAAAAATAGGAGTTGTACAGGTTGTTAGATCGCTCGATGAATTAAAAGAAATACAGGGCGACTTTGAAAGACTCGCGATTTCAATTTGGATTATCTTAATATTGTTAGTTTTCCTGGCAGCGATGTGGTTGGAAAAGAGCCTAACCAAACCTTTGCGTGAACTCGTACTTGTTGCTGAGAAAATTTCGTCAGGTAATAATCTGTTGGTTAGAGCCAAAAAACTCAGCAATGATGAATTTGGTAAATTAACCGCCGTTTTTAACAAAATGCTGGACTCTATTCGCGAAACCAATGAAAAACTCCTGGCCAGCAATCAGGAGATGGAGTCACGGGTTGTGAAACGAACAAAGGATTTAAAGTTAGCGAACGACAAACTGACTATTGAAATGGAGAATCGTGTTTTAAGAAACCAAGAACTTTTAAAACTTCAAAATCAATTAAGTAAGCAAGAGAAATTGGCCAGCGTTGGACAGGTGTCTTCAAACATAGCACATGAATTGCGTAATCCCATGGCAGCAATCAGAAACTCCGTTTACTTCCTTCGCAGTAACATGAGCGGTTTAGGAAAATCCAGCGAGCATCTAGATATCATTGACCAACAATTGTCCGAAAGCGACGAGGTGATACAAAGATTGCTCGAAGTAACCAAAGAAAAAGCACTCAAAGTAACATCTGTTGATCTTCAACAACTCTCAATCGAAGCTTTAGCCGTGTTAGGCTTTTCTGAGGAAATTGAATTTGAATACAAATCGGAACCCGAGAGTTTTAAAATACCTGTTGATAAGGTACTATTTCGGCAGGTAATTCTCAATCTGTTCTTGAATTCAATTCAAGCAACTGAATCCAAGTGCGTAACAGAAATCAAAGTCAATGTTTGTAAAAAACAGAATTGGGTCACCATCGAAGTCTCGGATAATGGAAAAGGCATACCATCAAACATACAAAATCGAGTTTTTGAACCTCTTTATTCGAGCAAAAAGGATGGGTTTGGACTAGGTTTATCATTGTGTTATGAATTGATATCAAAACACAGAGGATCGATAGAAATTAAAAAATCAACCCCCTATGGCACTACTTTTCTTATAAGATTACCTTATTTATGACATTGAAGAATATATGAGAACAAAAATTTTAATAATCGATGATCACCCCGCGATCCGAGCTACAATGCAAGATGTTATGAAAAACGAAGGATTTGAAACAATGATTGCAGAGTCAGGTCAGGAAGCCATTGATATTTATATGTCTGAATATTTTGATTTTGTCCTAATGGATATGCAAATGCCAGACATGAAAGGCGTGGAAGCCTACAGGCGGATGCTAAACAACAAACAGCAGCATGCTAAATTTATATTTATAAGTGCTTTTTCATCTCCAGAACTCGAGGATGAAGCCCATGAACTTGGGTGCATTGCTTTTCTTCAAAAACCAATACGGGTTGAACAAGTAATTGAAATCATCAGATCAAAGTCACGAACCTCGGTTCTGGTGTTTATTGAAAATGAGAATCTTCGAAAAAATGTTCTTCAAGATTTGAAAGAGGAAGGTCTTTCCGTAGAAGAGGCATCAGAATTTGATCAAGCTCTAATAAAGATCAGGCAAATTAATTACAATTACATCATCATAGATGAAGATTCTCCAAGTGTTGAGCAGGAGGGATTCAAGAATACCATTAAAGTGACCAAGTCGGAGTCTCAGATCATTAATATAAACGAAGATGAACCCTCTGCCTTAGTCGTTTCAAGAATCCAAACTATCGACTCCTCCGAATATTCTATTTAATCATTTAGAAATTGGCTCAATCCACAAGTGTATTCCTTGGTCGACCAAGTCATGGAGATCCAGGACATCCTCGTTACCAAGTTGCAGGCAACCCGAACTCGATGGTTTCCCTAACCGGTCCTCGTGGTTGGTTCCATGGATATAGACATATCGATCATAACTATCGACACCAGAACCTTTATTGATCCCTTCCTGTAACCCTCTTAATCTAAGTATCCTTGTCGTGATCAGATTTTTTACCCTCATTTCTTGATCGCAGCTCGAATAAGTCTCACCGACGGGTTTTCGACCCACAAATACCATACCTATCTTCTCTCCGTCACCAATCTTCTCGCAAACCTCATGAAGTCCCCACGGCGTTCCCAATGAATTTTCTACACAGGAAGGGGGTTTCCTTGACGTTGACATCGTGTACTCTTTTACAATTTCCCCTTTTTGCATAAGATAAAGTTTTTGACTCGTAATTGAGGCACACAATATCATCTTAGGTTCACTTAGACCCAGTGTCTTAATCGTTTTAAGATAGCTTAAATATAAACCTTCCAAATTCATTGAAAAAATATCGTATAGGAATCGTAGGTGCAACCGGTGCGGTTGGCCAAGAAATAATTAGCCTCCTCGAAAAAAGAGAGTTTCCAGTTGCAGAAGCCAGGTTGCTCGCATCCGCCAATTCTGCAGGCAGACAAATGCAAGCTTGCGGAAATCTTGAAACAATCCAGGAAACAACAGCCGATTCATTCAAAGATCTAGATATTGCTATCTTTAGTGCCGGATCCAAACAATCTCTCGAATTTGCCGAAGCTTCCCGTCAACACGGTTGTGTAGTGATCGATAACAGTTCAGCATTCAGGATGGATCCATTGGTCCCCCTAGTCGTCCCTGAGATCAACCCTGATGATTTAGAAAAGCATCAAGGTATCATTGCCAACCCTAATTGCTCCACTGCAGTTGCACTCATGGGGCTCTACCCCCTGCACAAAAGATTTGGCCTCAAAAGATTTATTGCATCCACTTATCAAGCTGTCTCCGGAGCTGGTGCCGCCGGCTTTGATGCCCTAGAAAATGAATTAAAAGCCCAGTTTGTACCCGAGGAAAACTCTTCAACCGCCACCAAGGACTCGCCATTCCCGCACCCGATAGCTCACAATTTACTTCCACATATCGACGACTTTCGGGAAGACGGCTATACCAAGGAAGAACTTAAAATGAAAAATGAGAGCCGCAAGATTCTAGGGAACCCATCCCTCAAGGTATCTTGCACCTGCGTAAGAGTTCCGGTTTACAGGGCCCACTCAATCAGTTTAAGTGCCGAATTCTCACAACCCGTAAACGTACCTGACGCAAAAGCAGCCATTGAGGGATTTAATGGTGCTGAATTATGGGATCTCCCCAATGCAAACCGCTACCCCACCCCACTGCAATATGCAGAAAAGGAGGACTGTGGGGTTGGGCGTATCCGTATCGATCAAGCTTTTGATAACGGACTGTCCCTTTGGGTAGTGGGAGACCAGTTATGGAAGGGTGCCGCCCTCAATGCCATTCAAATTGCTGAAACCCTTGTAGAGAAAAAGTGCCTTAAGTGGATGTAGCCCCAGCAGAGTTGGCAAAGAAAATGCTTTTCTCACTGCATGAACCCAGTAGTCGCAAGCAGTCTCGTTTCAGTCGGTAAGAATCTTTTGGATAAAGTTACTTCCCCCAGTCCAAATCTCCCACAACCCAAGTCCACCTCCTTCTCCGAGGAGCTTAACGGGGTTACTGCTACCGAAAATACCTTATCCAGAAAAGAACTACAGGAAGAGTTTCTTCAAGCACCAGCTGTTCAATCCTTTTTGGAGAAAGATACGGGAGATACACTTTATCTTGAGCAAAGAGCCGATGGTTCCATGCAAATTCTGTCTTCAAGTGGTAAAACACTCATTTTAAAGGAAGGATCCGAAGCATGCAGCACTGCCAAGAAATTTTTCCAAACTTGCCTTAACGAACAGACCCAACTCTCTGACAACCGTGTTAACACGGTTGAAATCAAGGTATAACCTTTAAGGAAATGCGAAAGATGATCCTTACCTTTCGCCAAATCCTCTAAGATTTGATGAATCCTCCGTCTGATTTTTTACTAATCGAGAGGATCAACCAGTGCCCCAAACTTGCATCCCTCCAGAGCATAAATGATACCCTGGCTAATTTATTAGACTCGGAAGATAGTTTCGTCGGGCAGATTGCCGAAGTTATTCGACTCGATCCTTCCTTAACAACCCGGGTCCTCGATCTTGTTAATTCGATCTTTTTTGGAAGCAAAGAAGAGCATCACATCACAGGTGTCGAGGAAGCATCCATATTCCTTGGGTTAAACCGCATACGAGAACTCCTCGCAGCCACTCCGATTATTGAGGAAATCTCAGAACTTGGGAAAAAGAACAAACATTTCTCGTGGGAAAGCTTTTGGAGGCATAGCATTGGTACTGCAATCCTCACCCGTGAAATCTTATCGATTTCAGAAAATAAAGTAGAGCAGGAAGCTGATTATGTGGCAGGGTTATTACATAACTTGGGTATTCTGATCCTTGCCATTACTTTCCCGGAAAACTTTCATCAGGTCCATCAAAGCTCACATAGTTCGCTTCAGGAGTTGACTGAAAAAGAAATCAGTCTGGTAGGATGGGATCACGCCAAAATGGGGGCTTATTATTTATGGAACCACCATATTTCCGAAGAAATTGTCGAAGCGGTCCATTGCCATAATCACCCGGAAAAAGCTACACACAACCCTGCCCTCTCTGCATCCGTGCAGGTGGCAGAATTCTTGGTGCGAAACTTAAAGATCAAAGGAATCGAAAAACTTCCACATCCAAAAGAGGAAGACCTATTCACCCTTGAGGGTTGGAAGATCCTCTTTGGGGAGATTGATCAGGAGAATATCGAAGGGATCAAGCAAAGGATCGATTCCTCGGTCGAAAGATTAGGACAAACTCTCCAAACGATCATTTAGAGGGTAAACTCGCAGCCTCTTTTCACCTAGTGAACTAAGGTCTTATCCACTGGTCTTCCCTTGCGGCCTTGGCCACCTTGAGGGCACCAATTCCGACAAAAGGCATCACTTCGCGGGAAGAAATCCGAACATCAGGTTCTTCATATCCATCATCCACCAATAATCGCTGCAATTCCTGATCGATGTTACGTATCCGGCTTCCTCCTCCCGTAAGCACAATATTTTGGAGCATCCCAAAGACAGACTGGGGAGAAGCTTTCGCGATAACCTCTTTGATGGAATCGAAAATTTCACCAAGTAATTGATTACAAGCAAGACCTACCTGCTTGCCGATTTCAATCTTACGGGGTTTTCCATCAACCGGCACTTTCACGCGAGCACCGGACTCACTCTCACCGACATAAGAATAACTTTCCTTAAATTTACGAATCATGGAAATAGGAACATCAACTTCCGGATACTCCTCGCGAATGGCCTTATCGAGCATTACATCCACCTCGTTCCCAGCAAACGGAATGCTCAATAAGTCTTCGGGCTTTGGGAAATATCCCTGAACAATACAGAAGTCAGTCGTTCCCGCTCCGATATCCACAAAAAGCGAATTGGATACCGGGTCACTGTAGGACGGGTCAGTCAGGCGTTCCTCATCACGCATCCCAAGTGCCGCCAAAAATGGCTCAGGGATAAAAAGTATACCGTCAAATGCACCCTTCGCCGCATTTTTTAAATTTTCTTTAGCTTCAGCGTCCGCGACTGCTGGAATTCCAATCACGCAATAGACTTCCCGTTTGAACTCAGGATCCACTTTTCCACGCAAGTATTTCAGAAAAGACTGGGCTGCCTCCTGATCAGCAATCACTCCGTCATTGAGGGGATTTACCAATCGCAAATGCAATTCATTTGCCAAAGCCTCATCTCCGTGAAGCATAGAAGAATTACCGGGCAGAATCCCCGCCAGGATTCCATCTTCAGGGTATCCGACCACAGTTGGAACCCATATTCCATGATGTTCATCCGAACCCGGCTTACTAAGTTTAGGAAGCAGGCAAGAGTTCAGGGTACCAAGATCGAGCCCGATATACATTTTCCTCTTTTTATCGTCTTCGGAAGAAATTTCTTCGGTATTATCTGGGGTAGCTTCTGCGGGGTCTGAGGACATAGTCAAAATTGGTTAAAACAAACCCTGAAATTTGAGAAAATAACCAGCAAGTCAAACCAAGAATGTAATTGTGAAAAAAAGACTCGCTCAAATCAGTCATCAGAGAGCACCTGATCGATCATTTCTTCAATCTCATCAAAGCGTAACCCAATCCCTTTGGGAGGATCAAGATCCTCTTCCTCCTCGGCTTCCACAGGTTCCACTTCGCTTCCACCCTCAGACTCCTGCGGAAGTGGCTCTACTGGTGTCCCGCCACTCATAGCTTCGACAATCTGCTCAAGCCTGTTTGTGACATCCCCCAGTTCTTTCCTTACCAATTCAGCGACCCGCGCCTCAAAACGGCCGGCAAATAAATCAAAAGCGGTCGCCAACTCATCCGCCCTGCCCGACTCATCATCGAACATTTCCTTGAGCTTCCCTTTTTTCTCAGCTGCATCCAGGCTGGTGGTCTTGGCCCAACCTACGACCAGCTTAGGAATCTCATTCTTTAGAACATCGATCGCACCAGCCTCATCTCCGACCAATCGACGCACACAGGCACGACGAAATCCGGCCTTCAATGCCTCTAAGGGAGAAACAGGTGTACTTGGGGAACTCATTTTGGGGTATTATCTAGGAAATACTTACTCTCCCGCGTCCGCACAACTCAATTCCTTCATCCATCGGATCGTGGCCGTTTCATCCCCCTTGGCTTGAATCGCATTTATATCAGCTTCCGAAAACCCCATTATTTCCAGAAGAAAATCTCTCATATCCACCGCCAAATCAGCCTTGTAGCAAAAATCATCAGCAATAAAACCAAGACTTCTCCCATGGAGCGCCTGCCTACTCATACCCAGATCTTCCATCCACTCATTTTTCCACCCCCCTTCACAAAAACGAAGATAATAAGTCTCATCCCGCCCATACAATTTCTCACCAACCAACGGATAGCCAATCGATTGGGCATGCACCCGGATTTGATGCTTTCGGCCGGTTTTCGTTAAAACCAAGGCAAAAGTATATCCATTTTTTACCTCTAAGGGGATAAAAGATGACTCTGCTCGCTGGGATTTCTTGGAGTTTTCGGTCACTCTCTGCTTCACAAAGACTTCACTCGTAGGATCTTTACCCAAAAAAGTGGAAATTTCACGCGAGCCATTCATCTCTCCCTCCAGGATCGTCAGGTAACTTCTTCTTACTGCCTTCACCTCAATTCCTTTCTGCCACCGACTGGCCGCACCACGATGCTTTGCCAGTAAAACAACTCCGCTGGTCTCCCGGTCCAACCGACTGGCCAAATGAATTGACTCCACCTCCAAATACTCCTTGGCCGCCCCCACCAGGCTCGACCATGGGCCATTTTTCGATGGATGACAGACCAGCCACCCTGGTTTATCAAGCACCAGAATATGCTCATCCTCATAAATAATCCAACTTGGGAAACTATTTGGATCAATCAAGGGAGAATCCGCCCCCTCATTCATATTTTAATTCACTGATCACCAGCAATTTAATTTGTTTCAAGAAAAAAAATGAAAACTTTATTGGCATTCTTACTTTTTAGGTGCGAGATTGAGATTGTCGTTGGCACAACGCAGGCGACTGAAACTCAAAACATATATATTATAAATAACGCATATGAAGAATAATCTGATTCTCTCCGGCCTTCATCTCAATCTTACCGACTCACTCAAGAGCATTGTCTCGGAAAAGATGGAAAAAATATTTAAACATGAGGAGAGAATCATTCGAGCACGCATTGAATTGGAACATGATTCTAAATCATCCTCCCATGAAGATGAATATGTGGCCAAAGGACACCTCGAACTCAAAGGAAAAACGATCACCGTTTCCGTATTAAGTGAAAACATTTACAAAGCAGTGGACGACTTGGTTGAAAAACTTGATCGTGGACTGCGTCGCCGTTCCCGTCTTCGTCGCGTAAAACGCAAACAAAACAGTCTTCACGATCTACCACAGGCTGCGTAACTCTAAACAATTTTACCCCACAGACGCCCGTTCTCTCGAGATCGGGCGTTTTTTATGCCCGAAAAGAAGCGATGCCGCTAATTCTTGCATTCTTGACAGCCTCGCATGACTGCACAATGATCGCAAATTGATGCGGTCATTATCATTAATTTTTTGTCTGCTTGCATTGTTCGCCATACGGGTGCATGCGGTTCCGCCTGTTTTGAACTATGCCGGACAGGTAGCAGTAGACGGTGAAGCTTTTGACGGCAATGGGTTTTTCAAGTTCGCCCTTGTTAATGCCGCTGGCACGACCACCTACTGGAGCAACGACGGCACAAGCGTAGGCGGTTCCGAACCACAAGGGTCAATTCAAGTTCCTGTCAACGGTGGCTTATATTCAATTTTACTGGGAAATACCGCAATTCAGGGAATGAGTGCTCTCGATTCATCAATCTTCCAGCAATATTCGGATGCCAAACTTCGCGTTTGGTTCAGCGATGGGGTCAATGGGTTTCAGCAATTAATTCCTGACCGTCCTTTTGCATCCGTGCCCTATGCCTTTTCCGCAGGAAGTGCAACCATTGCTCAAGGATCGATTGATCACTCCATGCTCAGCAATGCCCTCCGCTCCGACCTCAATTCTTCCATCAAAAATATCACCCGCGACATGCTTCCCTCTTCTGTATTAGCAGATCTGAATCGGACGATTACCAAAAGCGACCTTGGAACGGATGTTTTAAGTGACCTTAATACCTCCATCACGCTGGATCGCCTGTCTCAAGAAGTTTTATCTGCCCTGCAAATTGCTCCCTCAATATCCACCCAGACTTTTGCTCGTTACGACCCTCTTACCCAAACCGCTCAAATTGAAGCACTCGCTAGAGGGCACAACCTTAATTATCAATGGCTCAAGAATGGACAGCCTATTTCAGGGGCAAATGCTCCATTACTAGAACTTAGCAATCCGCTTCTGGATGATAATGCCACTTATGCTTTGCTAGTTGCTAATTCGATCGGCCAGGTAACCAGTAATGCTCTCACACTTCGACAAGCGGTTGGATTTCCTCCTTCAGAGATACCCGAATTAGGTCTTATCGGACACTGGACCTTTGACGAGGGCATTGGAGTACAAGCTCATGATATTTCGGGTAACCGAAGACACGGGACTCTTACCAATATGGATGAGTCAGCAGCATGGGTCTCAGGTGCCTTTGGTACGGCTCTACATTTTGATGGGACTAATGACAATTTGGCGATTCCAGTAATTAACGGGGAGATGAAAACCCTCGCTTTGTGGTTGCAACCGGACCCTGGAGCAGGTGTACGACCTGTTATTACTCTTGGAAACATGAGCAGGGTTCGGCTAAATGATCCCCTCGGTTCCGTAGGTCTAATGATCGATCAAAATACCTCCACTTTTGCTCAATCTTCGAGTACAGGTAACTTGGTATCTAGTGATTGGGTACATCTAGCATTTCGCTGGAATGGCGGAACCAATTCCTATCAGATTTTAATTGATGGAGTCGAAAAATCTACAACTGCTGGTTCAACTGGTCACGTACCTTTGCGAGAAAGTGCGAATCTATTTGTCTCTGATGATAATGGCTCTAGATACTCAGGAAAAATGGATGACCTAAGGATTTATTCCCGTTCGTTATCAAATTTGGAAATTCAGGCACTCTGTGATCAGGATGGAGACGGACTCAATGCCCCTCGCGAATTACTGGCAGGGACAAATCCAAATAATCCAGATTCAGATGGTGATGGAGAAACTGACTTAGAGGAAATTATATCCGGGTCTTCCCCTCAGGATGTCAATGAAACCGCCATGACCTTGGCTCTCAAAAATGGATTACTTGCTTACTTACCCTTTGACGAAACCAATGGCACTCAATTTGCCATGGATGTCTCAGGTAAAAATCGTTATGCCACCCTGCTTGGCTTCGAGAGTAACCAATCGATTTGGGAAGCAGGTAAAATCGGCAACGCTATTCGATTCGACGGGCTCAATGACTACGCAACTGTACCCGCTTCTCTAGGTTCCAACTTTACGGTTTGCTTTTGGATCAAGACCACTAGCAATGCTGGAAATTCTGCTGCTACAAACTGGAATGGCCCTATTGGCTTGGTAGTTGGTCCTGTGGATTCACATGCCTTAATGCTTGCTGAGGGCAAATTCAGACTTTGGTCAGGTACATCCAATCGCTGCAGAAAGGCCTCGAATACTCGAGTCAACCATGGATCTTGGGTTCATCTTAGTGCTGCTAGGCAACATGAGATACACAATCAGGGTCACATGAAAATCTTCATCAATGGAAATAGCGATCAAAGCACTAAGATAGATGGTACAAAAAATTACACTGGCTCGATTCTTCA
>NZEN01000054.1 GCA_002689665.1 Opitutia bacterium
CGTCTTCGATATTGACAATGACACGCTCATGAATTCACAAGAGGCCCCTGACAGATGGGATACCAATCCCGTATCCCATGACACAGATGGGGACAAGCTGCCTGATGGATGGGAAGTCACCTACTCTGAGGAGTCGCTAATGATGGGTTTGGTCGATAACAACACCTTGGANGCCCTTGGCGCAAGAGGGCCNATGGACCCAAGAATGCCAGATTCCGATCTNGATGGNATAGATGATGGACAGGAGGACTTCGACGAGGANGGNCTCAATCGAACAAACCTGATGAATAGGTANTGCCCGGGATGGAATAATCCACAAAACTCAGAGTGCCACATAGACCATATGACTGATGCAGGTAACAGGTTCTACGATGATCTTGAGAACTACACAAACTTTGAGGAGTACCAAAATGGCACTAATCCAGTGAATGCCGATACCGACGGCGATATATGGGAAGATGGCTCAGAGGTTTATCACCAAGATCAGGATGACGATTCGATGTGGGCAGGATGGGAGTATTACTTCGGATTCGACCCCTATGACCCAGCGGACGCTAATGTTGACTCAGATGGTGACGGATTCGTCAATAAATGNGAGAACAAATGGAATACNCATCCTAAGGACCCTACAAGCTTCCCTTCACAGGGCGAGCTCTGCGATATGTTCAACTAAAGCACGCCCATTCGCAAATTGAAGGTGTTGAGGATGTCATCATGGGTATTTCCCACNACTGCCGATGTCGGAATACGAACATTTTCACAATCACTNNANGGACTTATTGAGGAAACTACAGCTGGAATTCAACANTACCAAATTCTGAAATCAGGNAATCCAGAAAATAACCCTCCTAGGAGTANGGGGACCTGGGCTGTACCAACCGGAGGNGATATGGAGAGGGGATTGGTTAGGTGGCTGGAAGAGGTCCTCTACAGGGGTTATGGAGAGGGGCAGTGGCTAGTAGACTCCTCAATTTCGATCTCCGAAGAGTACGTCACGGGGCATGTCACTTGGGTGGACTCTGATCTAGTGGAGAGAGAAATCGAGGTCAAAGCGATAACAATGCACGAATTGATATTGATGGAGGTTGAAGATGGTCAAGTTGTACTAGGGGAGCACCACGGAGTACCAGATTTCGAAGGCCCGGGTTGGATGTCCCAGGTGATTCTAGATATCTAAGAAAGAGCCTCCAAAAGATACAGAATGCCACTGGATATTATTCCAATCATCACACCATTTCTAATCAATAAAGAGTCGAGATTTTTCAACCAAATCTTACCGACCCTAGCACCTGTAAGTGCCGAAATAACAAGGATCAAAGTCAGCCCATAATGAGAAAATAACTCCTCACTGCGATAGATAAGATAGACAGGTATTCTTGATAGATCAACACACAGTGCTAAGATACTAGCTGTGGCTGCATATGCCATTTTATCTGGTATTCTCCGAGCTAGAAACATCGCTCTTAGAGCTCCTTGATGCCCAGAAAGGCCACCCATGAATCCCGAACCAAAACCTCCAACTCTATCGTTTGACTCTGGTATTCTGTATCCTGTCCACTTTTCACTAAGGGTAAGAATTGGAAGAATTATCAAGGCTATGCCAAGAATCCCCAATAGCGGCCTCTGAGGTACCTTACTTTGAAGTAACGCTCCAATTACCGAACCTAGAATTAGCCAAGCTCCATATCTTCTGAAAGCCTCAAAATCGACGTTATCCCACAGTAAAGCAAGCTTCCCTGCATTATGAGCACCATGTACGATAGCAACAACTGCGATCGCCTCATGCGGAGGCATCAATACTAGGACAAGAGGAGTCAGTACCGTCGAAAGTCCGAAACCAGCAGGAACGGTAAGAGCGGCTGCAATGAAGGCCCCGAAGGTGGCCAACACTAGGAACTCATACATGCCCTAGCGATAGNCTCCACATTAAATTCAGTTTCCCAAATAGACTCACTCTTCAACATTGAATCTTTGGTATACTTCATTCGTGGTGCGTGTGACCCTGATGAAAGTAGTACACTTGGGTAGGTCCTTTATCCTCCTAGCCCCAACATAAGAACAAGCCGATCTAACTCCGCCCAATATGGACTGTACAGTCTCATCCAGACTCCCNCTATATGGCACTCTCACTTCCTTTCCTTCAGGGGCACGGTGCTTGGCAACTTCTCCATAATATTCCTGCATGGCTTTTGCAGATGACATCCCGTAGAACGATTTGTACATCTTTCCATTGTCACCTTCAACCAGCTCTCCTCCTGACTCGTCATGCCCTGCTAGCATCCCGCCCAACATCACAAAATCTGCTCCCGCCGCGAAGGCCTTGGCAATGTCCCCCGGAGACGAGCAACCCCCATCAGCCATCACGTGTCCACCAAGTCCATGAGCGGCATCAGCACACTCAGAAATGGCAGAAAGCTGAGGGTATCCAACGCCCGCTACCTTCCTAGTGGTGCAGACTGAACCCGGCCCGATTCCAACCTTGACCACATCAGCGCCAGCTAGTATCAGTGCCTCAGTCATTTCTCTAGTAGCGACATTTCCCGCAGTAATGATCGAATTTGGAAAATTCTTTCTCACATCCTTGATGAATTCCAAGAAGACTTCCCTGTANCCATTAGCAACATCCACACAAATCATNGANAGCCCATTACTTGTGGCCATCTTCTTCTTCAGGAGCTCTAGACTGTCTTCAGTCGATCCACANGTTANGGCCACAAAACCAGGGTCTATNCCNCTCTTCCATGCATCAGAGCACTGTCGNGTNGAGTAGAATTTCTGTAGACAGGTAAGCATCCCATACTTCTGNAGGACCTCGGCAACCCCGAATACCCCTGTNGTATCCATGTTTGCTGCAACNACNGGNACTCCTTCCCAAGTCGTATCTGAATGTCTGAACTTGAACTCTCGTACCAAAGTAACATCNGACCTGGAAACCAGTGTACTACGCTTAGGGCGGATTAATACATCGTCAAAAGTCAGCTTNACATCNTGCTCTATACGCATTGGNACCTTACTACTCCAACGAAGGTGAGCTTATGACGATTATCATGAAAGAATCGGNCCAGGATTGTCCCAATAGTNCCATAATTGCCTCTGATCACCGTCCCAAGCTGTGAAGTATANCTTATCNCCANCGCTAGTAAGCCACCATGGCCAACTACCATTTTCTCCTTGATGGACATCTACTACAATCTCNGTGCCAGACTCAGTNCCATCTGTTCTCCANAGCTCTTGNCCACTCTCNCCATCGTCAGCACTGAAGTAGAAATGTTCGCCATGTGTAAGGGTNTATTCTCCGTGCCAATGTTCNGTACTTCCCCATGATAAACTACTATTNTCGCCCACATTTAGNTCNTTTACCATAACCGTGCCTGCTTCTGTCCCATCAGTCTTCCAGAGTTCGTATCCATGTTCCCCATCTGTGGCACCGAAGTAAACTTCGCCGTTAAGTACCTTCATTGGACCTGTGGGATTGCTTGAGTTATTCCCTGGATTGATGTCTTTGATCATGTATGTCCCTAATTCGGTATTGTCGGTTATCCATAGTTCCCTTCCATTTTCTCCATCATTTGCAGAAAATATCAGTTTATCNCCCAGTTTTGTTAACCAGAGTGGATTNCTNGAATTATTAAATCCTGGTCGAATATCCTTTACNACATTAGTCGTNAATGCATCNCCTAGNGAGAAATGTAATTCCTGCCCGGTNGANCCATCATTAGCTGTGAAGTAGAGTCCTCCAGAGCCCCTTGTCANATAAAGAGGATNACTTCCAACAGTCCCCGGATTGATATCCTTGACTAGAAATAATCCTCCGCCCAGAGATAGGCCAAACCTGTACAACTCNCTGCCATAGTTCTCAGTATCCCCCGTAAACCATACTTGATTCCCAATTACCAAAATATTCCTTGGAGCCGAACCATCCCAATCTGCGCAGCATTGGCTATTACCATTATCATCGATCCAAGAGCTCGTCTCTGGCTCAATATTTGCAATCATCCTAGTGCCTACTTCAGTACCATCGCTTATCCACAATTCTTCGCCTTGTGGATATCCCTGCTCCCCATCCAGCCCATCTGCTCTGATGGCAGAGAAAATCACTCTATCCGCATTATTGCCATTGGACTCTATGACTTCAAGATTCGAAACTCCAACATAGTCAAACTCACATCCGTCACATCCATAATCCCAATAATTCCATAGGTCGGTAACTATATTGGTGCCATCACTAGTTCCATCACTTACCCATAGGTCTGCAGCAGACCAAGTTGTAAATTGGTTGTAAGCAGTGAAAAATACCAGATTTTTCCCAGCGACCACTTCCACAGGCATGAATATGTTATCCCAGGTCCTATCAAAATTGGAACTGTAATTTACACAATCCTCAGTTGCCTCGCCTGTATCTGGGTCTACTGATGGGCTACATTCTTCCCCTCTAATGTCAACTAAGATGTAGCTCCCAGAGAGGGTCCCATCACTTCTCCAAAATTCCCAGCCATGAATTCCATCATCAGCAATGAAGTAAAGCACGCC
The DNA here is from genome assembly GCA_002689665.1 of Opitutia bacterium. GTDB lineage: Bacteria > Verrucomicrobiota > Verrucomicrobiia > Opitutales > Seribacteraceae > Seribacter. Next base: position 4,531 of record NZEN01000054.1, read on the forward strand.
CCCCATTTCAACAACCCTCTGTTGAGCCCAATTTTGTTCAGTACTAGTCTCATTGTATACCATTCCATAATTCCCCGGGCATTCTCCGACTGTGAACTGTATCTCGTCGAATGTNACCATGCCATCGCCCTCAACACCNAGCCCATNCCCGTCATCATATCCAATATTCAAAAGAAATCCCGGGTTATCAAGAGGACATTCATCAACATAATAATTCANTGAATAAGTTAGGCTTGATAGAGTATTTTGAAGNGTNAATATNGTGTGCTCTAGGTTATCGATGGAAANATCTTTCTNAGCAATCTGTGAGCCTAGNTCAATAATNTGATTGTCCANATCCATTATTTGTTGATCCAATGAGGAGATCTCTGTTTGCAGGGAAGATACATTTTCTTCCGATTCATCTAGCTGAACCGCAATCTCATCACGTATTTGTGCCAATGCATTTCTCTGCCCTTCTAGTTCCGAGATAGTCATCTCTAGGCTGGCAACTTCAGACTCAATTACAGACAGTTCCTCATTCGCTTCAGTCAAGGCACTTTGTAGGGTTGATATCTGACTCTGCGCATCATTATTTTCAGATATTGAATCCTCTAATTCAGCTTCTAAATCCTCAATCCTATCCGCATTCCCAGAATCACTACTGGTGCATCCGGATAATATTGAACTGAACAANAGTAATGCTATGACTGCGGACCTNAGTCTCATAAAACTCCTTATNGGTACAGATTATTAGAAGTTCCTCTCAATCAACGTCTATATCGACTAATNGNCACATGTGNCTCTCAACCGAGACGTTTTGGTGCTCGTGCCGGGATTTGAACCCGGGTCGTCGCCTCGAGAGGGCGACATGATGGACCGAACTACACCACACGAGCGGTATCATCGCCACTCCCCTTCCATATTTGAAAACAGTGGATAAATTGACAATANTTTCACTTTCACTTTCACCTGCACTCCGTTGCCTCAGTTAATATGTGAANGATAGTCACTTTGAATCATGAACACATNAGGAAAGNAAGATCGGGAAGTAACTTATCGAACTAGANTGGAGCCATACAGGATCGTACCATTGAGNTCTCTAAGAAAGAGGAATATGGANCTCAGATCGAGCCATGAATCACTTGTTTGTGGGGATGGAAGGATGGCTAGCTTGGGTGCATGGAAACCACTCCCAAGGCTGNCCACTCCGNTAGAGATAAGCCCNTCATCANGGAAGGGGCTCAGAACNAGAATGATGGCCCACTCNGATGGCATAGGAGCATCGATATAATGTCNAAGACAACTAGGCTTAGGGAGGAAGTCAAGGTCCTTTTAGAGAAGAAGGGCTCAGCNAATACAGTNGAGATTTTCGATCATCTCAACGAGAGATTTCGATGGGGTGCCACAATGAATCAAGTCGGAAATATTTTGGCTAAGGATACCAGGTTCGANAAAATCGGACACGTNAGAGGGCAATTCAGGGGAAGCACCTACACTGTCTGTGTCTGGGGCCTTAGATCAGGAGAGGCATTAGTATCCTTGTGACATAGGCAACCTCAAGTCATATTGTGCATACAACGGGCCGTGAGTGCCAACAGCGCTGTTTCAGATTGGTCGACCCTGTTTCGCCTAGGGAACAACCTTACAGGAGTCTTCGGAGTTTTCCTAGGGTCGATAGTCGCGGTTGGAGGGATTCCCGAGGATTTGATACTCCAAACAACCGTTCTTCATGCATCATCGGTACTATTTTTCATGTGTTCATGGAATGCCCTGAATGATATTTATGATTTTGAAATTGACATTATAAATCGTCCAGACAGGCCACTACCGGACGGACGAATCTCTCTAAAAAATGCAAAAATTGCTACTGCTATAACTATGATTTCATCTATGGCCAGTTTAATTTTTTGCTACTACCTAGTATCCACCTCAGAACTCGACGAAGGACTCAGAATATCTGATTGGTACCCTTCTATTGTTATCTGGGCATTGGCACTCACGCTGCTGATAAATTATGAGTTCCCGTTTGGCCTCAGGCTAAAGGATAAGGGATTGCCCGGTAATATCGCAATTAGCATCTCTGTGGGCTTGGTAGTAGTCTTCGGATCTTCAGCTGCACTTCAACCGTTTAACATGAAAGCATGGTCCCTGTTTTTCGTTGG
>NZEN01000055.1 GCA_002689665.1 Opitutia bacterium
TCTTGGGTCGGGATATCGAAGCATGTGTCGGGCGATTTTTGGATGGTATGCCTCGCAAATGCCCTGTGGCAGAAAAGGATGTTGGGATGCAAGGGTGTATGATCGAGGTGAGTAATGAGTCACCATGCAGTACCGTCAAATATCAAAGAATTGAATTGCGTGAAGATGCGTCGAGCTAGTCTCTGCGACCACCCAGTAGACCTAGTCTAAACATCCAATAGAGCAGAGTGATCAGCGAAGTGATGAAGGCTGCCAAATAGGTCAAGGCCGCCGCATTTAAAACTTTCCTGGCTCCATCCAATTCTTTTTCAGATACATAATTTCCTTTTTGCAAGCATTTCAAAGCTCGGCTACTGGCATCAAATTCAACAGGTAAAGTTACCAAAGTGAAGACAGTGGTGCATCCAAATAGTAACACACCAAGCCAGGCTAGGGAGGCACCCGTTGCAGATTGGGTCCCTCCAAGAAAAAAAGCTAGCATGATTACGAACATTGAAAGGCCTCCCCCCATATTAGCTACTGGTACCCAGGCAGAGCGAAATGAAAGCATAGCATAGGACTTTGCATGTTGAATTGCGTGACCCACTTCATGCGCCGCCACCCCAAAGGCAGCCATACTGTTGGAGTCGTGGACCGATTGGCTGAGTCGGAGAGTTTTCGTGCGTGGGTCGTAATGGTCGGTGAGTTCACCTCCTACGCGTTCAATCCTGACATCTCTTATGTTGTTATCATCAAGAATGCCCTGAGCAACTTGAGCCCCAGTCATTCTTGAGCGTGTTGTATATTGGCTGTACTTACGAAATCGGCTTTTAGTTATGCTTGAGGCACACAGGCTCAGAGCAATGCCAATGCCGATGACAAAAAGATTAAGAGGATCAAACAACATGGGTCGTAACTAGTGCGGGATTCAATATTTCTATTTTGATTCGTAGATTTTTTGAAAAGCAAGTATGCTTGCTTTCAGGGTTTTTGCTGCACTCGCTTCCGTGGATTGTTTGCACTTCATAGCTGCCACCATCACGCTGTGTGCACCCTTTAGTAAAGCCTCGTAATTGCTGGCACTCGATTTGATTCGCTGAGTAAGAAAATATTCCGCTATGATTTTTTGGATTTTGGATGCATGAGATTCCTTTGTCGAAACCCAACGGGCGAGTTGGTTCTGAGACTGCCCATCGTCTTTGGATGATAACTCAATAATGAGATTGCTTGATTTCTCAATGGTCGTTGTATCTTCGAGCATTTGCATAAATCGCAAATCGTCCGTGTATACACCACAAGGTACTTGGCAATGACCGAAAGAAATGTTTGCAAGTAGTAGGGACAATAAAGCAGGGATGGTTAGGTAGATTGTTTTCATATTTTTAGTTTAAGCGTGATCGTTAAATCCTATTGTTTATGAGAGGAATTCGTTTTGCCAAGCAAAAGCCCACGAAAATAGCAAACTCTTCAAATCGCGTGGCTTTGACATTGCCCAAAACTGTTCATCTATTTATTATATAAAAATGTTGCGGGAGTAGCTCAGCTGGATAGAGCATCGGTCTTCTAAACCGAGGGTCGTGGGTTCGAATCCCACCTCCCGCGCCATTCACTAAAAGAGTCCACCCCCTTTGGCAAGAAGGCGGACTCTATAATTTTTAAATCAACTGATTTTAATGCTTCTGCCTTTGGTTTTTGCGGAAACGGGGATTGTGACTGTAAGCACTCCATCTTCCAGTTTGGCATTGGCTTTGGTCGTATTCAATTGTTCGCCAAGAAGAACTTTAACATTCAGTTCATTTGATTGAAATAGGCCACCCTGTTCCTTTTCTTTGGGTGGATTCGCAACAAGTCGTAATTGCTGATCCTCAATCAATAAAGATAAATCGCTTTTCTTCCATCCTGGAACCAGAAATTCAATCCTCACTTGTTTTTCCTCATTTCTGATTCTTACATTACCATATTCGGAAACACTCGAGGGATGATGTGATATCGGTGAATGATCGTTTCTGGTTAACAGCGATAAAAGGGAATCAAAGGTGTTCCCGAATGGACTGATTTCGTATTTGTCATTAATTTTCATGGTATTTTCCTTTGGTTAAGAGTTAATTTATGCTTATGATTGCAACTCTTATGCCAATGAAAGATTATTGAATATCAAGTGTTTAAGTAATTATACTCACTTGCTTTAAGACAAAAAGACCCACGCTTAATTTACTGATTTTTTAATTGAGTCATAATGACTCAATTTGTGCTTGAGGCATTTTCCCACGATCGGAATTATAGTGCGTTNAGCGATTAAATATCNGGAAGTTCTAACTCTTTTCTGATAGAACTCGCTTTGACAATACAGTCTTTTGGGGAATTCCCCATAATGGTAATATGCCCCATTTTTCTTCCGGTCCGGGCTTCTCTTTTTCCATATAAATGCAGGGAAGTACCTTTGGTTTTCAGAATTTTACTCCAGTCAGGGGGAGTTAACTCATCTTTCCATACATCCCCCAATAAATTCATCATGATGACTGGCGAAACGAGTGTGGTTGACCCCAGTGGAATTCCGGAGACAGTCCTTGCTTGTTGCTCAAATTGAGAGCAGTGGCAGGCATTGATTGTATGATGGCCTGAATTATGGGGGCGAGGAGCAAGTTCGTTGACTATCAGCCTGCCATCGGATGAAACGAAAAATTCTACTGCCAAGATGCCCACATAGTCTAAAGAATTGGCGATTTCTGATGCAGTTTCACAAGCAAGCTTTTGATAGTTTTCAGGAATTCTCGCTGGGGCAATAGAAAGATCAAGGATGTGATTACGGTGAATGTTTTCAACCGGATCGTAATGAACCATTTTTCCGTCCGTTCCGCGGGCGACAAGCACAGATAATTCTGATTCCAGGGTAATGCACTCTTCTATTACTACTCTACCTCCTTCGAATTGCTCCCATGCTTTTTGGATCTCTTGGGGAGAAAGTTGATTGGGTAATCGAAGTTGACCCTTCCCATCGTACCCAAATTCGGCCGTTTTCACGATCACTGGAGAATTGATTTTAGTGAGTCCTTCGGTAAAAGAATCTAGGTCATGTGCCAAGCTGAAATTGGCACAACCAAAACCATTCTCTGAAAGAAATCTTTTTTCTCTTTCACGATGTTGGCAAATCGAAATTATTTGGCTTCCGGGGCGAAGTGGAATTCTTTCTTCTACTTGTTTAAGTGTTTCAACAGGAAGGTTTTCAAATTCTACGGTGGCTACCTTTACGGAACTCGTAAATTCGTCGAGTGCGTCAGTATCTTCGAAGGGTTTATCAATAATCCGGTCAGCTGTTGATGCTGCCCCTGATCTGTCTCCACCAGTCCAGGCCAAAACATGAAGTCCCATTTGCCTGGCTGCAAGGGAAAGCATGCGACCTAGTTGACCGCCTCCCAACACGCCGATCCAAGCGTCTTTTCCTGGATTCATGGAATTAAGAGGAAGGAGGGAGCTTGCTCGCTTCGATCTTTTCCTTTTGTTCGTTCCTAAAATTATCTAACTTTTCGGAAAGAACTTCATCTCCATTTGCTGCGAGCATGGATACGGCAAAAAGAGCGGCATTTGTGGCTCCAGCCTCTCCCACAGCGAAAGTTGCTGTGGGAATACCTGCCGGCATTTGGACGATTGAAAGAAGGGAATCCACGCCATTTAGAGTCCTGGATTTTACAGGCACCCCTAGAACGGGTAATGTAGTCATGGATGCAGTCATTCCGGGTAAGTGCGCAGCCCCACCTGCTCCCGCAATTATACACTTCAAACCTCGTTCCTTTGCCGAGTGAGCGTACTGATAAAGCAAATCTGGCGTGCGGTGGGCACTGACCACTTTGGCTTCCCATGGAATGCCAAATTGAGAAAGTGTTTGGGTGGATTTTTCTAAGGTCGGCCAATCAGATTGGCTTCCCATAATAACACCGACTAGAGGTGAATCATTATTAGACATTTACTTAGTTGATAAGAAGGCATTGGCAGCAAGCAAGTTCATTCCTCAATTTTAAGAAATAGGTCTGGTATGCATTGAAGAGCCTCAAAAGCATTACTTATCAAAAAAGATTATTTTCGTTGATTCTAGGAATATTCAAAGATTACCATAATTATAAATAATTTTGCCTATGAATAATGCTCTTACAGTCCGCTTCTGCTTCTTGATGTTTTTCCAGTTTTTTATCTGGGGAGTTTGGTATGTCCCTATGTGGTCATATCTCGGTACGCTTAACGTAGAAGCAAGTCTTCGAGGAACCGCTTATGCGGCAACTGGAGTTGCAGCCATGATATCCCCTTTTATCGTGGGGATGATCGCAGATCGCTTTTTTGCCACGCAAAAAGTTTTTGGCGTGCTGCACCTTCTGGGCGGAGTTTTTCTGTATCTTGTTGGGCAATCAAATAATTGGAATGAGTTTTACCCTTTTCTGCTGCTTCACTTGATCTGTTACATGCCGACCTTGGCTCTTTCTAATTCCTTGTGTTTTCAGAACATGGAAGATCCTCAAAGACAATTTCCCCCAATTCGTACTCTGGGTACAATTGGATGGATTGCATCGGGGATTTTGGTGGGGAGTAGTTTCTTTTATGAGAATCAATTTCATGCCATTTGGCCGGCCTTCCTTGGAGGGGGAGTGCCGCCAACTGAATGGACTTCCATATCCATGACATCGCAACCTTTTATGATTGGGGCAGGGGTATCGATTCTTCTAGGGATATATTCTTTTTCTCTGCCGGATACACCCCCGAAATTAAAAGGGAAGAAAGTGACTCCCGCTGAAGTGCTTGGATTAAAAGCCCTTGCATTGATGAAGGATAAATCCTTTGCCATATTTATTATTTGTTCTTTTTTGCTCTGCATTCCACTTTCTTTCTACTTTCAGTCGGCAAATGGTTTTCTTAAAGAAATGGGGGTGGCTAATTCGGAGGGAGTGCTTACCCTCGGTCAGGTATCTGAGATTTTCTTTCTCCTGCTCGTCCCTTGGTTTTTCCGTAAACTGGGAGTTAAGAAAATGCTTTTAATTGGGATGGCATTTTGGGTGCTTCGCTATGTTCTTTTTGCTCAAGCCACCCCAGAAGCCCACATTCTGCTTTATCTTGGCGTTCTATTTCATGGTATTTGCTATGATTTTTTCTTCGTGACAGGCCAGCTCTATGTAGACAAAGCAGCCCCTGACGATGTTCGTTCCAGTGCTCAGGGGTTTATTGCCTTTGTCACTCTTGGTGCAGGAATGTTTGTGGGAGGTATTCTGAATGGTTGGTGGAACAGTAAGCAAACAATTGCAGGTTCCTTACAATGGGAAAACATATGGTATTTTCCTGCAGGACTTGCCGCTATTGTGCTCGTTGTGTTCTTCCTGACCTTTAAAGACAAAGAAAATGACTAGAGGCACCCATAATGGGGGGCAAAATCGAAGAAATCTTTTAGGCAGGTATTATTTTGCCTACAGATTCAATTTCATCCAGAACAGCTCGAACTTCGGTTCTTAGTGTTTGAATCTTAGTTTTTGAAAGATTGATTTTGGTTTTCGCGGCTTCCTGCAATTCATTTGTCACTTCCGTAAGTCGTTCACTTAGGTCTTCGAGAGTCGAAAGAGCCTGTTCGACTAACTCATTGGCTGACTCGGTAATTGAATCCTGAAAGATAGAAATTTGGGTATTTAACTGCTTTTTAGTTTCTTTAGTTTCGGCCAACAGAATACGTTCCCGAGGCACTCGCTTGAGCTCACTAGTCATTCCTAGTTTGGACAGTGTCCAAATAATCCACTTGGAAGGATCCAATTGCCAGGGTTTAACTCCGTTTCGGTAGTCCCACTGGAACTCGTGATGGTAGTTGTGGTATCCTTCCCCCATGGTGAAAATCGCTGCAATCCAGCTGTCTCTGGCACTGTGGCTAGTTGAATAAGGACGTTTTCCAATCATGTGGCAAAGAGAGTTGATACAAAAAGTGGCGTGTTGAACCATGACAACTCTTGCCACACCAGGGATCAGTAATCCGCCAAGGGCACCTGCTGTGGGTGAAAGGTTACCCGTGTAAATGGCGTAGAGGTACCCGATCAGGGCAGGCAGTCCAAAACTCATCAGAAAAGAAAGTGGATGCACAAGTTTGTGTTGTAAATTAACGAGTTTATCCTTTTTGAGATCTTCGACATTATCAAGGGGAGAAGCGGGCTTGAGTTTAAACATTAACCATCCCATGTGAGCCCAAAAAAATCCTTTTGTTATGTCGTAAGGGTCATCATCGGTGTCGACATGTTTATGGTGTTTGCGATGCTCGGAGCTCCACCATAAGGCCGAGTTCTCAAAAGCGGCGGCGCCAAAAAGAAGAACATAGAGTTTAACCGGCCATTTTGCCTGAAATGCTTTGTGAGAAAAAAGCCTATGATACCCAACAGTAATACTCATTCCTGTTGAGATGTAGAAGTAAAGGAACACAGCAAATATAAACCAATCCCATCCGTAGGTCCAAAAATACCATGGCACTGCAGTGACAGTTAGAAGAGCGGTTGTAATCAAAAAACCGCTTGTTACCCATTCCACACGATTAAAAGGGATGTTTTTAAACATGACC
>NZEN01000056.1 GCA_002689665.1 Opitutia bacterium
AAACCAAAATGAGTAACTATGTATTTTACCAGAATAAAAAGACTTACCGAGAAGGGCGAAAAGAGCCGCAACACCTGCTGACCCACGCACCAAAAGCCCGGAGATAAAAAGTAGTTCCATAACTTCCAAGAAACGGAAGAATGGATCCTGAATTTTCTTCACATAAAATGAATAAATCTCATCGAAAAATAATTTACTGTTCGATAGTTGAAAAAGGGCTGGCGATTTCTCTGCAAGCGGATCTTTGTCTCCCGACTGTGCACCATAAATTTTCCTTGCCAGAACCAACCCTCCCACCCATGCAACCAAACCCAGTACATTCATCCAAAGATGATTAGGCATATCTGCAACTCGGGCAATATCTGGTAGAAGAAAGTCAACTATTTGAGAGGGGTACAAAGCATGAAACCCACCCAAAACGGATAATACTCCCAAAATTAGAAGTGGACCGGTCATAAAAATCGTTGATTCTTTGGCCTCGGAGGATGATTTAGAACGGGCAGCACCACAAAAGGTGAGAAAATATAATCTAAACATATATAAAGCCGTTAAAACTGCTCCGGCATAAAGAATACAAAAAATAACCAAGTCTAGGTTATAAGCACCCAGTAAGATGGCGTCCTTGCTGAAATAACCGGATAGAAAATGAACTCCGGAAATGGCCATCACCCCTATTAAGAAAGTGTAAGCGGTAATCGGCATTTTTTTTCTGAGACCTCCGTAGGCAAAAATATCCTGCTCGTGGTGACAGGCATGAATCACCGAACCTGATCCCAAAAACATCAGGGCTTTAAAGAAAGCGTGTGTCATTAAATGGAACAATGCAATACCGGGTAATCCGAGTCCAAAAGCTGCGGCCATATAGCCCAACTGAGAAAGCGTTGAATACGCCAAAACCTTTTTAATATCACGCTGAGTCAAAGCACAGAATCCAGCATATAGCCCCATGACAGCACCAAGTAAGCCGATCAGTTTAAAAGCCTCTGCAGTAAATAAAAATTCGATTCGAATGAGCAGAAAAATACCGGCGGCTACCATGGTGGCTGCATGGATTAGGGCAGAAACAGGGGTTGGGCCAGCCATCGCATCAGGCAGCCAAACATGAAGCGGAAACTGAGCGGATTTACCGATAAAACCACAAGCAAGCAAAAGACAAAGAATGGTGGAGGTTAAGCTTGGATCCAAGTTTGCAGTAACCGACAATTCCTGGAGGTTGACAGTTCCAAATGTCCAGTAAGTAAAAATGATTCCTAACAAAAAGCCAAAATCACCAACTCGGTTAACAATGAAAGCTTTCCGGGACGCTTTCGCAGCCTCATCTGTCTTGAAGTAATGGGCGATTAAAAGATAAGAACTAAACCCAACCAACTCCCAGAAAACAAAGATCATTACGAGATTGTCGGCCAGGGTGATGCCGAGCATCGAAAACATGAAAATGGATAGTCCGCCAAAGTAACGGGCCTTTGCCTGATCATCGGCCATGTAGCCAAGGCTAAAAATATGAATGAGCAGTCCAACAAAAGAGACCACAAAAAGTAAAGTCTTTGCCGGACTATCAATAAGAAAACCAAAATCTAACTGCCAATTTGACAACGAAAACCAAGGGGTACTCCATGCAAATACGGACCCAGTATCATTGCCAAAAATCAAATACGAAGAAAAGGCCAGAATACCTCCTGCTGTTGCCACCGAAAGTAAGGCTGCAATATTTCCGTGTTTTCGAAGAAACAGTAGAGTGACGATCGCGGATAGTAAGGGTAATAGCAATAAACTGAGTGCAACTTGTATCATTTAAAAATTTCTCAGTTATGGATCAAATTGATGTCTTCGGAAAAAACACTGTTACGCCGTTTGTATAGAGCGACCAACAAAGCAAGCCCTACCGCAACTTCGGCAGCAGCAACCGTCATGATAAAGAAAACAAAAATGCTACCGTCCAAATTAAGGGAAGTACGCGAAAAATTAACCAGAGCCAAATTGATTCCATTGAGCATCAATTCCAATGACATAAGGACTAGCAACAGATTTCTGCGTAGCAAAACACCAAAAAAACCAATCGAAAATAAGCAAAGTGAAAGGCAAAGGTAATGGGAGGGAGTGACGGTTTCCATATTCAACCAGCCTCCTTTTCATTATTCTTACTAAGTACGATTACACCGACCATTGCCGCGAGGAGTAAAAAACCAGATATNTGAAGGGGAAGCATGTATTTGGTCATGAGACCATATCCAAAACTTTTCACAGATGTTGAAAANGANAANTTTTCACCCTGAGTCATCGCCGCCTCATTATCGATAGGTAACCATGTCGAATGCTCANCAAGCCAACCTGAATTTTGAACAACAATCAAAAAGATGACCAGTAAAAGAGAAACGGTAAAACCAGCAGCAAGTCCGGAAATTAATTTCATTCTGGAGGCTTTGCCTCCTTGAGGACCAACATCTAAGAGCATGATGATAAAAAGAAAAAGAACCATCACTGCCCCTGCATAGACAAGAATTTGAAGTACNGCTAAAAAGAATGCTTCCAAGAGAACAAACAAAGCAGCGACTCCNACNAAAGAGATAATCATGAACATNGCAGCAGANACNGGATGCTTAGAGCAAACCATTAAAATTCCACCACCAATTGAAAGAGTCGCAAAAAGATAAAAGAGTATATCGACAATATTCAAGATTAGCGAAGTTGAGATGTGAAACGATTGTAAATCACACTCTTATATAGACGAAATTCAGAACAAATCCTCAACCAAAAAAGCTCTTTAGTGAGAGTTTCCCTGTGCTTCTGCTTTCTTTTTCTTATCCCACTTGTAATGAGAATCAGGAAGAGTCCCTCCCAACTCATAAAGTTTGGCTTTATTGTTGATCATTTCTTCCCGTGAGTAACCGGAGGTCGAATATTCATCCTGTAAAAATATTGCTTCCTCAGGACAGACTTCCTGACAGTANCCGCAATAAATGCANCGAAGCATGTTGATTTCAAATTCTTCCGGGGCTTTTTCTACATGTTCCCGGCTTTCATCNTCTTCAGGNACAGAACCNGGGGTAATCCTGATTGCTTTGGGCGGACAGACGAATTCGCAAAGCTGACAAGACACACACTTTTCCCTTCCATTGGGATCCTTAACTAGTGTGGGAACACCGCGGTAATTCTTCGGGATATTTGGTTTCTCTTCGGGGTATTGAAGGGTAACCTTTGGTTTGAACATATTGCTGAATGTGGTCTTTAAACCGGTAGCAATTTGGGGAAGATAGGTCCTTTCAGAAATGGATAGAGGCTTTCGCTCTAAGACAACGGTTTTGGCCATAATGCTTAAGGTAAATTTAAATTAGATTGNTCGAGCCAGGTTACAACAAATACATAAAAAATNAGATTTACCAGAGCCAAGGGTAGTAACTTGGTCCAACCTAAATGCATCACCTGATCGTAACGAAAACGGGGAAGCGTCCATCGAATCCATATAAAAAAGAAAATTAGTCCAATGGTCTTGGTCAANAACCACGCAGTTCCAATAAGCGAGCCTAGCCAATTCGAAGGCCATGGNTTTTCGACCCAAGGGAGAAAATTCCANCCNCCNAGAAAAAGTAATGTGAAGATAGCGGANCCNATCACTATATGGGCATACTCAGCCACAAAAAAGATTCCAAACTTAAANCTACCATACTCAGTGTGNAATCCGCCGACCAAGTCAGTCTCNGATTCCGGCATATCAAAAGGCAATCGATTTGTTTCCGCAAAAAGTGCAATAAGAAAAATAAGGGCAGATACTGGCTGTATAATCAGCAGCCATGTGGATGCATTCTGAGAACGAACAATTTCCACTAAACTAAGGCTGGAGGCAGTGGNACCGGGTTCACTAACCCAAAGAAAGACAGGAAGAAGGGAGAGTCCCATAGCAAGCTCGTAGGAAATCATCTGAGCGGACGAGCGGATACCACCCAAAAAAGGGTATTTGCTGTTGGAGGACCATCCGGCAAGAACAATTCCGTAAACGCCAAGAGAAGAAACAGCCAAAACGAAAAGTATGCCGATATCCAAGTCTGCCAAAATTAAAGGGGTTGATTTACCTTCCGGGCTGAAGAACTCACCGAACGGCAAAACGGTCATGGTGGTTAATGCGGGAACAAGGGCCACAATCGGAGCCAGGTAGTAGTAAAATTTATTTACATGACCTGGAACGATTTCTTCTTTGAAAAGAAACTTTAATCCATCTGCCAAGGGTTGGAATATGCCAAGACCTTTTAAGAAAGGCCCTATAAATGGAACATGACCAACAAGTGGCAACACAGTTCGATTGGGCCCTACCCTTCCTTGCATCCATGCACTTACCTTTCTTTCTGCTAAGACTGAGTAGCCTGCCATAGTCATAACTGCACCGACCATAAGAAAGGCGAATATGACCTTCAGGGCAATGAGTTGGACGAGTTCGATATCAATCATGGATCGAGNAATCAGTTAGACTTTTTGAAATGCATGGCATCTGATTCAACAAATGGAAGATCAACCCACTTCGAGCTTTCCAATTGAAGAGGCCCTCGCAATGCATCAGTAAAGGTCATCCCNTTGAAAGGTGATTTGGGAGGCGATGATAGATTCTTCCAAATCAAAGATGGATCCGGAGTTACTTTNTTGTCTTCATCNAATCCGGANAGCAATTTACAAAATACATGCATATCAGGTAAAAGTCCCGCCAAACCGGGTATTGTCTGCTCAAACCCCTGTGCTANAAAAGAACGGTTGATAAAGGTACCCCTCTTTTCAAAACTTGTGAGAGTTGGAATAACAACCTGTGCAAGATCACTGGTGCTGTTCTTATGGGTTCCAATGTAAACGATGGAGACTCCCATCAAAGATTCGACCTCAACTCCAGAACTTAACAAATCTTCGTTAACAACTAAGAGTGTTTCGATCTCTCCTTTCTTCAGGTCGTTATTTAATTTCTCCAGATTATCTTTTGGATAAGTACTTGTAAAACCTGAGTAAAGAGCACCTCGTAAATTTGGAGTACGGTCAGCTGAAAGCAGAATACCGTCATCATCCCCAAAGTGTCCCCGTAAATATTTTTTGGATTTGGTGGTTTTACTCAAACGATTAAGGAGATAAAGCTCTTCAAGTGTGGAATGACAGGAACCAACAATCCCCACTTTTTTGTCTTTTAATAGATTCACTGCGGAAGTAACTGAATCTTCAAAACTGGTATTTTGCTGATTTGTGGAAGGTTTCTCAAGCCTGTCTTCGGATCGTACCTTTTTGAATAAGGAGCGTCCGCTATCAGTCATCCAGCTATCATTAACATCATCATTTCTTCGAGGAGTGATACGATAAATTTCTCCTTCGCGGCTAGAAACCATGATATTACAACCTGCACTGCTCTCCGCACAAATACTTGGAGCTTCCTTCAAAAACCAGACACGCATTTTAAACCTGAAGTCTGTGCTTGTAAGAGCTCCCACTGGGCAAAGATCGACGGTGTTCAAAGAGTAATTGTTTTCAAGTTCCTTTCCAGGGAAACAGGTAAGAGTCGAGTAGCTTCCTCTATCTACGAAACCAAGGACATCATCATTTGCAACTTCCTGGCTAAAGCGAATACATCTAGAACATAAAATACAACGCTCATCATCCAAGGTCACACGCGGTCCTAATCGTGTGCGCTTGGGTTTAACATTTTTTCTCTCTACATAACGGCTNTATCCACGACCATAATCCGTTGCAAATTCCTGCAACCTGCATTCACCCGCCTGGTCGCAGATAGGACAATCCAGAGGGTGATTAACCAGCAAGAATTCCATTATCCCCTCCCNACAATCGGTCACTTTGTCCGAAATGGTTTTGACATGCATACCAGGTGAAACCGTAGTCGCACAGCCAATTACAGGTTTTGGAATCCAGCCTATCTTGGGTGTCCCATCTTCATTTAAAACCGGTTCGCCTGTGCCTCGGTCACGCATTGGAGTACCCATTTCGATGAGACACATCCTGCAATTACCTGCGACACTGAGCTGTGGGTGATAACAATAATGCGGAATTTCTTTTTTAAAGAGAGCCGCGGCATCGACNAAATTAATTCCCGCAGGAACTTCGACTTCTTGACCATCAAGCACGATGGGAACGGTTTCAGTCTTTTNTGTGGAAATCATCGAATCAGATAAGTTGTAGTGAGTCTTTTTTACGCTTNTGTGATTTTGCNTTTTTCAAAAAATCTTTGCGAAACTTTTTAACGAAACTTTGCGTTGGCCATGCAGCCGCCTCACCAAATGCACAAATGGTTCGACCTTCAATCTGATTCGCAACATCGAGCAGTAAATCAGTATCTTCTTCCCTTGCATCTCCTGAACACATCCTTGTGGTAATCTTTTTCATCCACAATGATCCTTCACGGCAGGGTGTGCATTGACCGCAAGATTCATGGGCATAGAAGGCATTGATATTCGCCATGGCTTCGACCATATCGACAGTATCATCCATGATTACGATACCACCCGAACCGGACATGGTACCGGCAGCCATTGGGCCATCAAAATCCAAGGGAATATCATCAATACCCCAGTCAAAATCAGTACCATCTTTTAAAGTACCCTTGAATCGCTCATCTGCNCGTAAAACTTTGGCAGAAGATCCNCCTGGAATTACTGCCTGNAAAGTTCTGCCCGGCAACAAACCTCCACAAACATCGTAAATCATTTCGCCTAAGGTAAGTGCTCCGCATTCGAACTCAAAGTAACCCGGATTCTTGACCTGACCTGAAACACACCATATCCGGGTACCCGTATTATTGGGCTTTCCAATTTTCGAAAATTCCTCCCCGCCCATCTCCATGATGTGTTTCACATTACAAAGAGTTTCCACATTATTGACGATAGTTGGGCATTGATACAGACCCAAAACGGCGGGAAAATAAGGTGGTTTAATTCTAGGATTTGGCCTTTTACCTTCAAGAGATTCAATCAGACCAGTTTCTTCACCACAGATATAGGCACCTGCCCCCCGATGAACCACCAAGTCACATGAATAGCCACTACCCAAAATATTATCCCCACAGAATCCCTTTTCCTTAGCTTCAAGAATCGCCCTCTCCAAGATCCTTGCCCCTTCAAAAAACTCAGCACGTATATAGATAAAAGCCTGTCTCGCCTGAATCGCGTAAGCCGAGATCATCATACCTTCTATTAATTGGTGNGGATCTTTATGAATAATTTGCCGGTCTTTAAAGGTGCCAGGCTCAGACTCATCCGCATTGCAGATTAAATAGATTGGNTTNCCNGACTTTCTNTCNANAAATTTCCATTTCATNCCNGTNGGGAATCCNGCNCCNCCNCGACCACGCACNCCNGACTTNAATACCTCTTCNCCNATNTCTTCCGGTTNNTTCTTTAGAGACTTTTTNAGCATCTCATAACCACNAGCNTTTATGTAACAAGAAATTTTATTGGAATAGGAAGGGTCATCAGCATTTTTTAGAATGATCCTTCTTTCTTTAGGAGTTTTTTTG
>NZEN01000057.1 GCA_002689665.1 Opitutia bacterium
AAAGCATTCTTGATATTTCCAGGTGCCTGTGTTCTGCGAACCCAAGAGGAGACTGTATAGCTACCAGTTTGCACCGAATTCAGTGCACCGGCTGGAGTGGTCATACCACCGGTAGAACTTGGTCCCTGTGAGCGGAACGGTCCAGCTACTTCGAGTGTTACATTTCCATCCACAAAACCTGAATCAGTCGCATGGTTAGCATTGGGACCAGAATCAGTCTGCTTACCCAAAACCGCCTTGTTCATATGATAGACACCGGCAAAATTATTTGTCCAAACGGAACCATCATAAGTGTAAGGCTCGATATCAGTCTCCGCAGAATTTCCCCATGCCAGAGTGATGGCATTGGAGGTATTCAAATCATAGGTGCGTACCCAGATTTCCGATACCCCTTCGGGATCCCAATTCTCAATTTCATATGGCAGAATCCGTCCATTTGCATCAAAGGCACGCAAATCATAACCTGTACTTTTTCCTTCGAGATCTTTAGCAAGGAAACTGTTATAGGAGAATCCATTTACCCCCGCCACCGATAGACGGATGAGGGCTGGGAAGTCCCGCAGGGTTTCGCTACCGGCATATCCACTTGGAGTGATATCGACTTTATAGGCAAAGGCATCCATGTCCACGATCTGTGCCTTGAACACCTTGGTGGTGGTTACTCCGCGTCCAGTAAGAGTGATTGAAACATCGGAAGATGCACCACCCACGGGTGTACCCGAAACCTCTCCGGTTGCCACATTGAAACTAAGCCCCGCAGGTAAGCCAACCGCTGTTCGACTGTCAATCGTACCAAACATCGGCGGAGTGAAGCGCATGAGAGTTCCTTTCTTACCATACACATCAGCAACATCCCCAAAATAGGGAGGGCCCTGTAAGGGAGCAAAATCAAAGATGTCCGCATCCGCCTTTTGGTTCTCATAAGAGAAACGTACCCATTCTGCGGGGCGCACCTGTGGTGAGAATCGAATCTCGTCCAATTTTCCGTCCATACCATCGGCATTCAACTCGGCATCATTACCGATCATCATGCCCTCGCTTAGTTCGCCAGGAGCACTCATGGCGGCATTGGACTTGGCTACGCCTTTGTTATATACATAAATCCTTTGTTTGCCACCATCCACAACAAAAGTAAGATGCTCCCAGTCAGAAGTTTTCCAGTCTGTAACTGCAGATGTGATAAAATTCGGATTATCCTGTGCTCCACGGCCATGAACATTCGACTGGCTGTTATCACGGGTCATAATTTCAAACCCGACTTTCTGATTCCAGTATCTTTTAGCACTAAAGAGTCTGTGGTATTGAAAATGACTATTGGTACCGGTTCGAGAAGCACGACCTTCAAACTTCATCCACATAGAAGCGGTAAAACTGGAACCAAGATTGAAGTTGGGGGAGGTGGGGATTTTAATACCATCAGTCCTGCCTTCAGGGAAAAACTGAGAAGTTCCCAGCACCCCAATGGGGCTGGAAGTAACCTCGGTCTTCTGCCCATGATTTCGGTTGGGAGAGGAATCGGTGATGGATGGTCCTTCCGGATCGTCCATGCTCCATCTGGCGGCATAAGCCGACCACACTTCTCCATTGGAAACATAATCAGGGAATTCAGCCACCGCGTTTTCATTACCCCACCACATAGTGATCGTGGTATTTCCGTCTGCGGCAGGCTTAACTTCAGGTATTTTTATCCATAAGCGTGAATTTCCGCCTGGTGCCCACTCATCGATCTGGTAGGCAAGGAGGGTGCCTCCCGTAACATCGGTAAAGCGTAGATCACGACCCGCAGATGATGCGACCTGTGAGTATTTAAATCCATCGGCGTTATTCTCACTCAATGTAAGATTGGCAGGGAATCCATAAAGTCCATCGCGTACCTTAAGTTCAATCTCTCCCACACCCAAGGTACCACCAGAGTTGATTGATGTGATAACAAGCTTATACCAGCGATAATTTCCAATCGTATCTGGGGTAAAGGTACGAGTCTGCCACTGTGTCCAGCCCGTTTGATTGGTGACAGTGTCGAGAGTCGTCCAGTTCGAATTGTCATTGGATCCTTGTAAAGTCCAATTCTTAGGAGCGCGTTGTGCCCAATTATATACCTGAGACTGCACGGTATATTCCACTATTTTCTTGGTTTCACCAAAATCGTAGCGGATCCAAGAGGGATTACCCGATGTCGGGGCATTGGCAAGCCATCTACCATTGCTGTCGTTTACCTTATCATCAAAAGCACGGGTTGCTGGATGCTGCTGATTGGATGCAGATGCAGCTACGGAGCCCTGTCCGGGCTTAGTCGCATCTACTAAATATCCCTGACCTGTGTATTTAAGAGTCAAATCCATCGAGTATTTCCAGTCATCCAAATCAATGATGTTTACGGAAACATCCTTAATCGAGGCGGCATATTGATTGTAGGCAAAGACTTTGAATGTGGATGTGCCGGTAGCTGTGGGGGTACCGGTAATCTCACCAGTCGCGGTGTCCAAACTCATCCACGCGGGAAGTCCACTGGCCCCAAAATGAGTCGGATTACTGGAGGCCTCGATCCTGTAGCTAAAGGGTTTACCCTTCGCTCCGGCAGCATCGGCAGCGGAGGTAACCGAAGGAGTAGCCTCACGGGTGCCATAGCGAAAGAGGGTAACATCAGTCAGGTCATTGGATGCGGCGATCCAGTCCTCCCCACCATCCGGGTCGACGGCAAAACCAACCCCAGTGATCGAGCCGGCACCACCACCTCCATTGGAGAAACGTGCTTCAAAATCATACCATCCGGGAGCACCAAAATCGAGCTGTGCCTGTTCCAAGATATTCCAGTTACCATTATCGATGACCACCTCACCATTCACTTTTACCCAAGCCCGGTCATCAATATTTTCACGGAATCCGATTTTCCCGTTGTCAGTGTATACCTGTCCTGTGTAGACAACGGTGAAATTGTCCAACCAGGGTGGCTTGGCGTTCAATTGTCCCATGGTGGTACCGGCTGGATCGATCCCATTTTCCGCACCCGTTCCGGAGACCCACTGGTCCAAGTCACCCGGATTATCCGCAAAGTTCATATTACCAGAAAGTCCACCTGCAATCAGACCAGGCAGACTGACCGGTTCCGCAGGGGTGGTAAAGATAAGCGTTTCCGGAGTCCAGGTGGTAGCAACTGAGTTAGTGAATGCAGTACGAACAAAATAAATGTTGGGTCCGCCAATATTGCTGAGTAAAGCATTCAAAACACCGGGTACCGCGGTTCCCGCGTTGATTACATTTTGCCACGCGGACGGATTGGTACCTCCATCGCTGGTGCCCCAATAGAACTTCGCAGTGGTTGGCGCGCCACCATTTGCCTGCAAACTGGTATTCAATACCGCTGAATTATTTGTAATATTGGAAACCAAATTGATTGAGCCAAGGACGGGGGCAACCGGGTTTGCAGTCGTGGTAAAGGACTTAGTGACAGAGGAAGTGGTACCTCCAGAGTTCACAGCCTTAAATCGATAGTAATACTGTGTACTGGTGTTTAGACCGGTAAGATCGTAAAGAAAGGGTCCAATCAGTTTGGTTCCAAGAGATACATTACTGGTCCAACTTCCCCAGGTAGTTCCACGATCCACCGTACCATAGTAGATTGTAAGAGTGGTATCGGCCCCACCTGTTTGAGTAAGTGTACCCGCTGCTCTGGCAGTCGTCGCATAGACATTGCTGGGGTTATCCAAAGTCAGGGTGGGGGCAGACACCGGCAGGTTAATTACCAATATTTTAACATCGGTGGATGCGGCCGTTTCGGCACTTAGGTTGACACTGTATGAACCACCCACGGTTGGAGTTCCGGAGATCACACCCGTTGTTTGGTTTACGCTAAGTCCGGGAGGTAATCCTGTGGCATTGAGTACCGCATTGGATTTGTCGGAGGTGATGGTGTAAGTGAATGCGGTATTGAGGGTGGCATTTACTTCTAATGGACTGGTTATGTTTATTGGAGTCAGGTCTTCACCCAGACCGTTATTGTAGATGATATTTCTATCATTTTCAGAGAGCACCTGATCGTACACCCGAAAGTCGGAAATCTTACCTTTGAAGGTACGATTCATGTTATTATCGTTTGCCCAATAACCAAGTAAAATTCCATGATCCTCACCTGTGCTAATCTGCGTACGAGTCCAATCGGCACGGGACTGATTATCCACAAACACCTGAACATTGGTACCCGTGTAAATATGAAAGACATGAGACCAGCGGTTCATCACACCTTCAGCAATTACCACCTCAGGATCCCAGCACCAGTGCTGGGAACGGAATCTGGTGTAGTTGGAACCACCCCAGAATGATCGGAGTGACCAATTATTATTACGGCCATCTGTACAGCTCCTGGTTCCGTAACCATAGACACCACCGTCTCCTCGTTGACCTGACATGACATACATCCAAAGGGAAATGGTACGGGCGTTACTACCACCAACTCCCATATCCGCACCCTTTGCATTGGTGGCAATCCATTCGTCATGACTTGCCGACAAAGAACCACCAAAACCATCACCCGATGTCGTGGGTCTTTTACCATACTGTCCCCTGTAAGTACCGGTCCATCCATTCAGAGGATCAGTCATCGTATCCTGAACACCTGCTCCTGCAAAAGGAGTAGCTACAGTTCCTTTTTCAAGCTGAGGTCCCCAGAAGAGCATAGTTGCTGAATTATTACCCGCATAGCTGACTTCACCACCATTCGCAGTTCCCATGTGGAAACGGACCTGATTTCCTGCAGTAAGCGTAGCGGAGAAGGTTATCCTGTACCAACCATCCGCTCCGACAGCAGCAATGGTAGCCGAACCTCCTGTAGGTTGTGAACTACCTGTGGTTTTTGTTCCACTGACTAGAGTGCCTCCAGAAATATCAAAAACCTTGTAAACCGCACCCAGTTCAGTCCCGTTTCCATCCTGTCCGATCCCGACATAAGCCTGGGTCCTCCCACCACTTTCAAGTTTTACATGAGTGGATGCGGTGTAAGTCTGCCCGATCTTACCAGTGATTAAAACCGTTCCGCCGTTAGTTATACCATGAAGTCCTGTGGAACTATCCTCCTTCAACTGGCGGGAAAGGGTTTCACTACCGGGGCCCTTTGGATTGTTCATCCATGCGTAAGTGTTCTGATGTCCATTCGATCCTCCTGTTCCCCATCCGGGCTTGCTTCCATATTCTTCCTCGTGAGTCTTACCACGACGACCATCATCACTGTCGGCCTGCATCCACCGATTTTCAGAATCTCCCACCGGTATCCAGCGATCTGATGTACCAATTCTAATTAGGCGTGCCTCTGCAGTCGTTGGCAGNCTNCCACCATTGGCGATNGCACGATCNCGATANANNGNCCAGCTAACNGTACCGGGNACCGTTTCNTNNGCNAAANANTTAACCGTAGTNCCNGTNTTNGNCCAATCNTCCATNTCNAANTGCTCGGTNGCACTGAGNAGATTNTCNCCATTTTGATTGAAGGGGAACCANGCAACCAAACGGTCGGATTTATGGGGTAGGGGCTTTGAATTAAAGGTACCCGCGGTGGCCGTCCAGGAAGCACCACCCGAATTAAGGGCATAAGCACGGAAGTAATAGACATTGGGCTGGCTCAGGCCGGTAACCTCCGCCGAGAATGGTCCGGTACCCCGTGCACCCAAATCGATCACATAATCCCATTTGGAATTATTGAAGGGATCCACATCCGTAGTGGTGCCGGCATCCTCATTTCCCCAGTAGATTTTTACGGTTGGATACTCACCACCCGTATTGAGCACACTACCATTGAGGGTGGCATCAAAGTAGGATGCCTTACTCGCACTGAGGGGACCCAGGTTGGCAGGGGATAGACTGGATAGGGTAGAAAAGGTCTTAGTCGCACTCCAAACCAGTCCACCACGGCCGGAATTATTACGACCCGCGGTACGGAAGTGGTACTGCTGCCCCACAAAAAGACCGGCTAAACGACCACGATAATTGGCACCTTGCTGGTAATTACCAATTTCAACCTGGCTATCCCAGGCGTAGGGGTTGTCTCCACCATCGGTAGTCCCGTAGAAAGCGAGTACACGAACCCCGGTACTGTCAGCACCGTCACTGGTGATGGTACCGGATACATCCGCACCGTAGAGACCAATTTCATCCGCATCGTTGGTGGTGAGGGCAGGGGCATTGGTCACCACCAGGGTGGTTGCCCATACACCTGTTTTGCCCGCAGCATTTGCAGCGAGAAAGGTGACAGGGTAGGAACCAATCGAGGGTGGTGTACCGCTGACATCACCGGTTGTAGCATTAATNCTCAACCAATTGGGTGCCCGTCCCAGTCCGAACCATGTGGGNGATCCCGTAGCGGCCAGGCGGTAGAAAGTAGGCTTGCCCACGGAACCACCGATCCGGTTTTTGGTAATCTCAGGCGTACCCGTATCCAGATACGGATTTTGGTTGGGGTATGGATGACCCGGATCCATAAAAACTCCCCATTTTTTACCCAAATAGCCTTCGATCTTCTGACGATCCGTATCCGAGAGCATACCCTTATAAAGAATAAACTCACCGACCTCTCCAATACTCCTCTCCTGATCATAATCGTATCCACCAAAACGGATTTGGCCGGGTGTAGGGTGATTATTGTGTGATCCAGTATTTCTTGCTTCATGTGCCTTTCCATCCATCCATGTCCAGGCACGAGAAACATTATTACCGGCAGCACTTGCGTTGGCATCTAAAAAGGAGTTTCTCGGTGTCTGTCTGGCAGAAAATAAATGGAAAGAACTATCCCTTGTCTGCCCACTGCCGATCCAACCATCAAAATAGAACTTACGAATCCCGTTTCCATGATGCCCCAATATCCAGTTTCTACCAGCCGAAGTAATGACCCGACCACTGAGTGAAGTATCATCTGAAGCATAACGGGAAACGCCGAATACAGTATAGCCAGTTTCACGAAGCTCCGCATCGAAATTTTTACTGGTGGTGGTCAAATCATCCCCGTCATAGTAAACAACCGAAGTACCACTGGGTCCGGTCTTGAGGGTGGCATTACCATCAATCAAATCCATATGGTAATCATTTCCGGAAATATCATTCCAGATGGAGATAGGCTCGCCCACCTGTCCGGGAATCTCATTTGCATCCAACCAGAGGAGCAGTCCATTTTCCTCAGGATCCATAACATCATCTGCATCCAAGTCCGTTTCGTTTACACTTTTTTCCGAATATCCGGGGATAACAAAATTCAGTGGGATATTGTAGGACGGGTTCGCATATTCACCATTGGTAGTAAAGACAGCAGCTGCCCGCAGGTTTAGGCTCAATACGCTGGGCACCGTATCGGCCGCCACTTTCACGGTATAGGTGTGCCCACTACCACTGAGGTCGCTAACTGTTCCTCCGGAAACGGAGAAATCATCCAATGCCAACCCTGTCACATTCTCATTTACCCCGCTACGCTTAAAGGTGATGGTAATCGTCTGAATCCGGCGTCCTTCACTATCTGTGGAGGCATAAGGGATCAAAGCGACCGGGAGGTCATCATTGTAGATCGCCGAAATTTCTGGTGCCGACAACTCGACTGAATATACCCGCATATCATCAAATTTTCCATTTAAGCGACCACCGCCAAGCAGGCGGAAGGATGTAGGCACACCCAGTGTACGCCATTTATCCGAACCACTATGAAATAATGAACCATCCCGATAGATTTTCATCTTTCCGGTACCAATATTTTTAATAAATACCCAGTGCCTCCAACTTCCTTCGGCATATGCTTCGCTTCCCATGTGTTTATTTATTCGGTCGTAGGCACCATTTCCCGCATCCCAGTAAACATGCTTATTACCCCAGGGAAGGTGGATATTCAGAATCCGGCCACCTAAACCATTGGAATCAAAAATTGTTGTATTCCTTCCCCATACATTGGAAGCACCATTAAACCAAAAAGATATAGAAGTGGCCAGGGCATCGGGTGGAGGGTGTGCGGCAGGAGGAAGATTGGTTGTCTGGTTTTCGTTAATCTGAAGTCCTCCGCCGAATTTACCGGAAGTCGTACGACTGTTTCCACCAATCTTTTCAATATCATGACCGTTCGGGAAAAGTGGGCCGTAGTCTTTGATCCGGTTTCCGCCGGGTTCATCAAAAGTCCAGTGAGTAACCATATTCGCGAACTGGGTAACTTTCTCCTCAATGTAGGTAACAGTCATGGTGCCAGGGGTTGTACCCAAGCCATCGGAGTTGGTACCCGCATTGGCGGCGAGGGACACGGTCACAGCACCGGGCCATGGATTACTGCGCACCTTAAAGGTGTAATTACCGTCGGAGACCTGGGTAAAACTACCACTGACAATTTCCCCATTGGTTACGGTAAGATCAGACAAAGTAAAGCCCGTCACCGCACTCGGAGCAATCGCGGTACCCTTGCGGAACTGAAGATTGACGGTTTCAGTGTATTTACCGGAGATCGCAGGTGCGATAAAATAAGGAGCCGTACGCTCACCACCCAGTTGGTAAAGACCAGCTACCTCGGAAGCATCCAAGTAGGTATCATAGACTCGAAAATCATCCAACCATCCCTGAAACTCTCCCCACTTACTGTCCGTTGGCCGGGCAATACCAAGAGCAAAAGGGGAGGTATCAGAACTATCCAAAGGTCCCCCAAACTGTGTCCATGTGGTAATTTTTGTACCATCGACATAGAGATCCAGTTTATTATCGCTTCCATTGTAAGTTAGCACCAAGTGGTGCCACACATTATTCTGGATACCTGCATTTACGGCTACCCGGGTATCCTCAGATCCGCTTCCCGCATCCATGTAAATCTCCACCTGATTTCCCTCGGTACCGATCTCCAAATTATCATTGGATCCACCGCTCGATTGAGAAAGCAAAACATTATTTATTTGGTGATTTGTATCAATCGCAGTTCCTGATTTATCGACCTCCCTCTTAAACCATATGGAAATACCAAACTGGCGAGGAGCATCCAGTTCGTCCAAGTCAGTAAAACTTAATCCATCATCTGTACCGTCGAAGTAAACCGCTTTACCATACTTCGACTTACTGGCATTTGTTTCCCAGGTAGCATTGCCAACAAATGTGCCGTCTGTTTTTCTATATTCATGTCCAATTACAAGATCACCGGCCAATCCCCATTTATGGGCCAGGTATCCCTCCAAAAGAATACGATTCTGATCACTCAATACCTCACTAAAGACCAGAATTTCGCCGATCGCCACATCTCCGTAATTAACATTACTTGGTGACGAACCAACGGAAAACTTTGGAGTCTCCGCATCGAACATCAGTCCATTGGTTGGAAGATTCGAATATGTCGTTGCCACTTGGCCGTTCATGACGAGCTGTGTATCAAGGTAAGTTCCTCCAGCCTCGAGACCATGACTCACCACATATCCTTTACTTCCCAGTGTATAAACTGGCAGATCAGACATCTCAGTACGCCCGTCTCCATGCCTTCCTGCAAAACCATCATGACTGTCTCCTTTCATCGATAAGGAAAACTGCTGACCACCCGTAGGGTTTCCTGAACTATATCCGTAAGCGTGCCCTCCACTACTGCGGGTGTCAGAGATGAGTACAGTGACAACTTGAATGGCAGGTCCACCTGTGCCCAAATCCAGATCTCCTGGGTTTGCCCATAAGTTTTTATTCCCTTCAAAATCGAGCACATTTTTTCCATTCAAATTTCGAGTACCTGTAGCAGGGCCAGCTGTACCGGTTTGTCTTAAGTTGATACTATTACCACTTTTATCGGCCCAACCAGTAACGGGATTTCCGGTGATTGTGCTGCTATCCGCAGCATCCAACCATAACTTCAATGCAGGTAGGCTAGTGGGAGACCATGCTGGGTCTGGTGAAAGACCACCGGAAGTGGTAGTACCTGTACCTTCATCCATTTTCCACCAGGCAACCAAGCCTTTGGTTTTTGGTCCACTAGTAAAGTCGGTGGTAAAAATATTAGAAACAGTTCCCCGACCATTGGCATCAGTAGCCGCACCATCGGATACTCGAATGCTTACATCTGATGGTACATTTTGTGCGGTAACCGTAAAAGTGTACTTACTGCCGGAAACCGCAGTAAAATTGGAAACGGCACCTCCAATAACTTCGATATCAGAAGCAGTAAAACCGGTCACATTGGCATCCACTCCCGAATTCTTAAAATCAACGGTATAACTTCCTGATGACCCAGCCACGCCAGCAGGCCCACTGATGATCGGACCAGCATAGCCAAAGTCACCCAATCCATTCCCATAGATGGAAGAAACTTCAGTCCCTGAAAGAGCAACTGAATAGATACGGACATCGTCCAATAGCCCCTTGAATCCACGGGAAGTAAAGTCCTGTCCAATACGAACATCCTGACTACTTGCGGTGTTGACTGTCCTATTGGATGGACCCGATGAATTTCCAACGGCAACACCATCAACATAAAGAGTAATGGTGTTAACATTATTACCGGTCATAACTGCCACCACATTATGCCAACGATCATCGTCTACTAAGGTATCACCCACAATACTTCCACCGTTTACCTCCACACGATGAGCACCAGACACACCATCAGAGGACTGCGTACGAAATGTCCATTTCTGGCCGACAGCATTGTTACCCCAATTGAGGATTGCAGCCTCATTTTTATCAGTCTTGATCCACGCAGACAGAGAACGTGCAGCACCACCCGTGACTCCTTTATATCCGGTAATTGAAATATGCTCACCAGAACCGTCCAGATACAATCCTTTGCCAAATTTTCCTGTCAGACCCAAATTTTCGTATTTATTGGTCCCCGAATGGGCACCTGAACGGTCATTTCCACTGGAATCATTTAAATTATCCTCAAATTTCCACCAACCTTCTAGATCTGCATAACGGGTGACAGGCTCAACGAAATCGATCGTATGCTCATGCTTGGTTGATCCACGAAGGAGGGAATCATAGGCTGCACCATTACTCAGCTTTACATTGGTAAGACCACGCAATATTCCAGGTGTCACGGTTACATTATATTGTCCAGGTGCAGTGTTAGTAAGATTGGACACCGCCCCACCTCCGCTGACTTCAAAATCAGACAGAGTCAGATCAGTAACGGCAACTACGCTGTTGTCCGTACTCACCGCCTCGCGATTACTAAAAGCATACAGGTGCCATGTACTGTTACTTACAGCATCAAAGGTAAATTCAGCTTCCGTGCCACTCGCAACATAGGTGCATTGAATAATCAGACCATCCTGGCTGGCACTATGATAACGATCCTGGTTTACCTGAAAGACTCCAGGAGAATCTGAACAGGAAAACATCACTTCCCGAACACTTCCCCATGCCTGGCTATAAATTGAGAAAACATATTTTTTACCATCCGTAAGACCGGTCAATTTCAGTTTTTGGGGGTCTCCACCATACCTGAAGGCATCATCCAAAACATCTCCAATCTTCCCGGTAACTGTAGAATTCTGTGTAGGTCCTGGGCCACTAGTTAGTCCCTGCGTAATCGACCAATAAGTACCTGAGGTTGTACTTGATCCTGTAAAGGTTACTCCATTTACGACCTCAGTGGCTCCTCCCACATTAACAGCCGCTGTATAAATATCACCGGAAGAAATCCCTGAATTACCATCCCCGGTTAAATTCCAGGCAGTCCATGCATCTTGCGTAAAATCAAGCTTGAGTGTCTCGCTAGTGGCTGCAGTCGCCTGAACAGGAACCACAAAATCAGCTGTAGGTCCCAAGTCTCCATTTCCATTATTGTAGAGAATTTGAGCATCCGCCTGCCCCAAGACTGCCGAATACACCCGAAAATCATCCAAATATTGAGCAAATTTCTGAGTTCCATTAGTATGACATCCTACAGAATAAATATTGTTGCCCGTTTGACGATCGGAAGTTCCCATTTTTACCGCATCCANATAAAATGTCGTCACACCACCACCACTGACGGCCATCAAGTGACGCCAATTAGTCGTCATCGCCGGGGTTAACTGAAAGGATGCTGTGGGTCTGAAATGTCCCTGCCAATTATGAAATACACCCACTCGGTTTGTGTTTTCAATAATTACATGGTGATTTCCCTGTGCACCCCTCATCAGTGTACGCCAGCCCTCCGAGGTGGGGTGCAAGTCCTTGAACCATGTGGAAATGGTGAAATTGGCAGCGTCATTGGATCCTCCCAATCCAATTTGTGGACTAACCAAGACGCGTGCTGTTGAACCCGTAGGAAAATGCACGGCAGCGGAACCAAACTTTTTATTTTCTGCAATGCTCCAAGTAGCCCCGTTACTTAATGTGGCTACTTTTAAAACTCCAGATGTACCTTTATTGTACGCTTTATTACTAAACCCTTCATCGAAGTCATAATAGGCGAGCAAATCATTCGGACGATAGAGTCCCCCTTGCCCGAACAAGACCTGTCCTGATCCTCCTCCCAAGTNGCGGTTTTCCGAATCCTGAACACCCACAGCCATGCCTAAAGAAACTGTTGTTCCNGGAGTAGTGGGAGTAAGGCGAAATTTATAGTTACCATCGGCCACTTTTTGAATATTGGATATGCTACCACCCGTAACAGCGAATGAAGAAGCGGTCACAGCCACATCGACGAGAGCAGATTTATGGGCGTGACCATTAGGTAATAAATTGGAGATGCCCCATTTGTTGGCTAAATAGCCCTCCATTTTCTGACGATCTTCGTTATTGAAAGCACCATTAACAATTAAGACTTCTGCAATATTACCCGACAAAAAATCAACATTTGCCAAATAATTTGCCCCAATTCGGATACCACTTTGAAGACTGCCTGTACCAGTACTAAGACCAGTCACGGCGGATCCGTTTATGCTGACTAAACCGGAAGTGGAATTAAAAACAGCAGCAATCGTGAAATATCCGCTTGGAGTATTCACATTAGAGTTGCCCCAACTCCCCGACCATAACTGGACTTTACCGCCATTATTAAGAGAGATCAAACTACGGTGAGAGTTATTACTGGTGGCACCATCGAAGAGATATTGTTTACCTGAACCACCTGTTGTTTTCGCGACCAGAAAAGCAGAATATGGTTGGGTTATATCCATGGATGAAGAAGTAAGATAATCATTCGATCCATCAAAAGTGAGCGTTGGCAGGTTATTCAGACCAGAAGCCGTAAAAGTCGGCTGTTTTGCAGAATCAGACTGAGAGACATTTACGCCATTTCCACTTTTGTCCGCCCATTGGCTAACCTTATTTGAGCTATCCTTGATCACCGAACTGATATCGCTCGCATCCAACCATAACTCCAAATCCCCGTATTGAACATACTTCGACAACGATTCTGGATCAGCAGCAGGAATACCATTACGGAATTCTACCCGCATATCCAGATAAGGTGCTGATGTACCATCTTTCGCCACGAAATGAGCCTTGGTCGAAGCGAGTGGGGCGGTAGTTTTGTAAGGATTTCCTCCGGGGATGATGGAGGTGAGCCCCCATTTGTGGGCTAAATATCCATGAACTCGGTCACGATCGACTTCGGGCAAGACACCGGTAAAAACTACAAATTCAGCCACATCACCATTCAGGCTCTGATAGCCAGGTGTGCCTCGACCTATATAATTCTTTCCAGCACTGGCCGATAAACCGCCGGTCCAACGGGTATCGGATCCGTAAACCATAAAATAATCCGATCCGTGAGCCCCATCGGGCAAAAATGTGGAAAGACCAAAACCGTTGGTGGAGTAGCGATTATGAGATGACCAAATATGATCCCAATTACCAACCCATCCGCGATTAACTCCGGTATCTGACTCAATTACAGCTTGTGCATTATTTGCCCGTTTGAAAAGCACCACAAAATCACCTGGGACAAAACCTCCAGGAAACTCCAAACGATCATCCGTACCGTCAAAGCGAAGCAGGCTCTTTCCGTTGAGAGCATTGCTGACAAACTGTGGGCTATTTCCTCCTGAGGCGTTGGCGTGGCGTTCGTTAGTTGATTTGTCCCGCCACTGGGTGACTGCGTTGGAAGAGTGGGTAATGGTACTGGCGTCCGCACCGTCGAACCACAAGTGGGTTGACAACTCCGCCGGTGTCCAGTTGTTGGCCCCGTGGGTGAATCCTCCCCATAAAAGAACAAAAACAGTTGAAAGTTTGAGGAGAGCTTGGCTTGGCTGCTTCATAAATTGATATTTTGATTATGCGTTAAGCATGGATCAGTTTTGAAAACCGATATGAAAATAAACGCCATTTGACACATGTGCATACGACCTGCGCGCAGGGAAATGTTCCAAAAACACACGAAAAAGCGAACGAGCTAAAGCCACTCCGGAGGAGTCCACGGGGAAGTGGAATTTGGCTTTGATTAAAGATTGGACAAAAACTTGGTTCGTAGGGACTTAACCAAGTTCAAAGAAAAATTACGTCGAAACAATAACTTTTTTACCAACAAAAATAGTAATTCACACAAAGCATTGACCTACAGCACGATGCAAAAATGAAAAATATTTAAAAAAAAGTGATCCAAAAGGTATTGATACGCAAAAACATCAAATTTGCCTTAAAAGCTTGCTCAAAACCTTTCCCGGACCACATTCCTCAAAAGTCTCCACACCTGCGTTTCGCATCCCCAAAATTGTATCTGTCCAACGAACAGGACTATGGATTTGACGAACAAGGATATCAGCAATTGAAGAAGCTTCGCCATAGGGTGTAGCGGTCACATTGGCATAGACCGGGATTGAATTTTCGTGAAAAGAAAAATCTTTTAAAAACTCACCAAATTTTTGAGCCGGTTCTTCCATCATCCGAGAATGAAAAGCACCGCTGACCTTGAGAGGAACTACCAACTTGGCGCCTGCCTCCTTTAAGGGGGAGAGGGACGCTTTTATTTCAGCCTCAGGTCCGGAAATTACGATTTGACCGGGGGAATTAAAATTGGCCAAGTCAATTCCCGTAAAGCCATTACTTTCAATAACCTCCATAATTCTATCAACATCCATGGCAATCACTGCAGCCATCCCACCTCCGCTGACCTGCGACATGATTTCTCCCCGCTTGGCGACCATCTTCAGTCCGTCAGAGAAAGTGAAAGCTCCGGCAAAAGCAAGAGCCGCAAACTCTCCAACCGAGTGACCTGCTGCCATGGCAGGTTTTCCCTCATCCTTTAGTATTGATTGAGCATGCAAATAGCTGACTAAATAAAGAGCGGGCTGGGTGTACTGGGTTTGCCCAAGCTTTTCCTCCGGGCCCTCGATGCATAATTCCCTGATAGAATAACCAAGAATTTCGTTTGCCTGGGCAACCTCTTCGGGAAACATTTCTAACAATTCAGCTCCCATACCAATTTTTTGGGAACCCTGTCCGGGAAATAAAAAAGCAGTACTCATAAATGTAATTTAGAGCAAATGGTTTGCTCTGCAGGCGAAATTATAAAAGAGTGCATGTGAGCATTTAACCGAAAGAATACAAAAAAATGCAAGAACATCTGATCATTGACGGCAACAACGCCCTGCATGCGATTCCTGGCTTGGCCAAGTCCATGGAGAGAGACCGCCAGTTGGCAAGGGATGACCTGATTCGTATGCTCGAACCCTTGCAGGCAAGAAGCCAGTATCTGCTAACGGTGGTTTTTGACGGAAGAGGGGGAAAAACATCTTTGACTAAGCATCATGGGAACCAACAATACTCAATCATCTACTCCTCATCATCTCAGGGAGCGGATGGCGTAATTGAGAGGATGCTGATGGCCGCCGAATTTCCCGAGCGTATAACTGTGGGCACTAATGATAACCTAATTCGCAATTGTGCATACACCCACGGGGCGGCCGTCATGCGGGTCGAGGAATTGGTTAAAAAATTGGATAACAGCATATCCATAACCAGAAATTTGAGCGGAGGTCACAGGAAAAACGAACAGAAATTTGAAAACCGGATCCCTTTTCCCGATCACTAAGAAAATGGAAACTGCGGAATCTCCTGGTCTCTATGGCCATTTTTCAGTGGAGGAAAAAGTAATTCAGCAAATTTGGGAGAGAGGGGATTTCATGACTGATGATCTCCGCACCATCAGTGGAGAAGCCCTGAGTATCATTGATTCAGGAAAATGGAACCTATCAGAAGAGGGGCCTGATTTTAAGGGAGCGAGAATCTCTATCGAGGGACAGCCCATCGAAGGAGATGTGGAAATACATTTTGAAGAAAAGGATTGGACCCGACACGGGCATGATCAAGATCCGGCTTATGCACGCGTCCTTTTGCATGTGGTCCTGTATCCGCCCAAAGGTAAAACCCGCGTTGTCTTTGCAGACAGAGAGCGGCAAATTCACACATTGGTTCTGCTACCCTATCTGTTTAAGAGCCTTGAAGAATATGCCGAAGAAGACGCCCTCGAAAAACTGGTGGGTATTTCCACTCAATCTTCAATACCGGATCATTTCCCCCCAAATTTGGAAAAATGCAAAGATTGGGCCCGAAAAAGATGGATGCAAAAATGTAAACACGCAGAAAACAGACTAAACTCGGTAAACTGGGAGGATGCCTGCCACCAGTGGTTTCTTGAAGTGCTGGGATATCGTCGCAACCGTACGCCAATGGCCCGTATTGCTCAGGTTTTCCCGTTGAAGGCTTGGCGAGTAGGCTTGAATAAAAGCGAAGTATATGCCTCTCAGAAAGACTGGAAACTACGGGGATGCCGACCGGCCAACCATCCTATGAAAAGGCTCCAACAATATGCTCAACTATCAAAAAAATTCTCCGGGTGGATGCTTTCGATGCAAAAAATGGATTTTCCTGAAGATTGCTCCATCGAAGCACCCGCATTGATCAGTCGCAAGACTTTGCAGCTGAAAAAACTGGAAGATGAATGGGCTCAAAAGCTTCTGGGTGGAATTTTTGGCGGTGCCCGTCAGCACACGCTGATGGTGGATGCGTGCTTGCCACTCTGGTCGGTGTATCACGGGAAAAGTATTTTTGAAACTTGGTACCAATGGTCATCCGGTGATATACCTGCCGTTTTTCGGAAATGGAGTCAACAAGCCAACTTAAGCAATCGCTCTCAGCCTTTCTGCAACGGACTGGCTCAGGCAATTCTTTGGGGAAGCCTGCAGCGGTGACTCCTTGCAGCCAATGTAAAAACCTTGCCTCGCCGGAAGGTTGGCTTAGGGCTAGACTGCAAGTTACTTTATAAAAATATGAAAATTTGTTTGAACACCAGTACGATCAAGCCCGTGCCTCTTTTAGAAAAGATTAAACTTGTGGGAGAGGCGGGTTATGACGGGATCGAACTTTGGCTGAATGATGTGTGGGATTTTGTTGCACGCGGTGGAGAGGTGAGTGATGTGACAAAGGCCGTCGAGGATCATGATCTCATCGTCCCATCTGTAATTGCGATGAGACAGTGGGGAGATTTCGAGGGTTGGGAACATCAACTGGTGCTCGATGAGGCCAGAAGACGTTTTGCCCTTGGGGCTAGGCTCGGAGCCCCTTACATTGTGGCCACGCCCCCGCTTGAAAATCCAGAAACTTCTCATCTGGCAGGACGATACAAAGAACTCCTGCAAATTGGAAGAGAGGAGGGCATCAAGCCCACCTTTGAATACATTAGTTTTTTCAAGTCTGTCCACACCCTGAAACGGGCATGGGAAATTGTACAGGAAGCGGATGATCCCGATGCCACCCTGATTTTGGATGCTTTTCACAACTGGAATAGTGGATCAACGGAAGCAGATCTCCTGTCCATTCCTCTCGACCGGATAAGCCACTACCACATCGATGATGCAGATCCCCAAAAGGCACCCCTTACCCAGACCGACCCAGACCGGGTCATGCCGGGAGATGGGCAAATCGACCTGAAGGCGGAAATTAAACTCCTCAAGGAAAAGGGATATGATGGGACCATAAGCCTGGAACTCTTTAATCAGGATTGGTGGGAAAAAGACCCCAGAGAAACCCTCAAAGTGGGGTACGAGCGAGTAGCTGAACTCGTAAATTAATGATTAAATTCAAGAAATTTCCAAGAGAATTGCACCCAGTGCGTCCAATCTTCTTGAATGAGGATAAAAAAACGGGATGAGCAGAGATCAGATTCAGGAATTTGGAAGATTTTTCGAGGAACTGGAATCGCCGTTGATTGCTTATGCCTATCAAATTCTGAGAGATCGTGAAGAGGCAAGAGACCATGTACAGGAAGCTTTTAAAAGAATGATTAAAGAGGAGAAATTAATCGAAAATCCCAAGGCTTGGCTTTACCGTACAACCCGTAATCTTTGCATCAGCCATATTCGAAAGCATAAAAGGATGCAAAAGGAAGGAGAAGAAAAACAGTTGGACTTTTTTGCCAGCCAAATGGTGGAGAACAATGATTCCAATAATCCTGCCGAAAAACTGGAAAGGTCGGAAAAAATTAACCGTGTAGTCCATTTTGTTTCCTTACTTCCTCAAGATTCCAAAAATTTGCTTAAAATG
>NZEN01000058.1 GCA_002689665.1 Opitutia bacterium
CGTAAAGGGAATACTTTGTTCGCCACTTTCATCAAAAACGAAAGATTTGGAACAGGTGACTTCTTTTACGTAATCCTGTCCGACAATACTATTGCTTTCTTGAGCTTTTTTAACAGCTTCCTCATTTGAAAGTCCTTCTGTACTCAGGCAGGCTTTAAGGGAACCAGCGGTACGAAGCTTTTTGGTGATGGCCCGGGTATCGACTCCTTCGATTCCAGGTATTCCATTTTTTTCAAGGTAATCGCTCAGGGAATCAGTGGACCGCCAGTTACTGGTGACAGGACTAAGTTCCCGAACCACAAAGCCGGAAACCTTTGGCCCGTTGGATTCTTCATCATTCAGGTTTGTCCCGTAATTTCCTATTTGAGGACTCGTCATGGTCACGATCTGACCGAAGTAGGAAGGGTCGGTGAGGGTTTCCTGATATCCGGTCATACCAGTGTTAAAAACTCCTTCTCCAACAACTGTCGTTTTAGCACCAAAAGAGAAGCCCCTAAAAACGCTTCCATCTTCCAATGCAATCACTGCTGTGCGTTCTTTTTTGAAAATGCTCATCTAACCAAATGAGGTAAAAGGAACTTTGATTTTTGGCAACTCAATTGGATTGAATTTCATCATTACTGCTGAAATTTGTCCGAAGGGTTGACATAGAGTTACTCTACCCCTAGCAAATCCGAGTAATGGAAAAAAATAATTTTAACTTTGATCGATCCAAAACTGGTAATGTGGCACTGCTAAAATGGCTGGATAAAATGATTAGCATGTGTACGCCAGAAAGAGTTGAATGGTGTGATGGTTCTGATGAGGAGTGGGATAAGCTTTGCGGATTGATGGTGGAAAGCGGATCGATGATCAAGCTCAACGAAGAGAAGCGCCCCAATAGCTTTTTGGTTCGTTCAGACCCAAGAGATGTGGCTCGGGNGGAAAGNCGNACCTTTATTTGCNGNTATGGAAAAGATGATGCTGGCCCGACCAATAATTGGGAAGAACCTCGAAAGATGCGAGCAAAGTTAAAGAAATTGTTCAAGGGATGCATGACAGGAAGAACCATGTATATTGTACCCTTTTGCATGGGACCTCTCGGGTCTCCCATTTCTCAGTTTGGTGTTCAGGTTACGGATTCTCCTTATGCGGTTTTGAATATGAGAATCATGACCCGTATGGGAAAACAAGTTTTGGACCTTTTAGGTGAAAAAGATTTTTTTGTTCCCTGTCTTCATTCGGTCGGTTGTCCACTGGAGGAGGGAGCTGAAGATGTTCCATGGCCTTGTAATCCTGATAATACCTATATCGTTCATTTCCCAGAACAGCGGACCATTGTTTCTTTTGGTAGCGGATACGGTGGAAATGCTCTTTTAGGAAAGAAGTGCCTAGCCCTTCGTATTGCCTCCTGTATGGCCCGCGACAACGAGTGGATGGCAGAACATATGCTTATTCTTGGAGTCGAGAGTCCAAAAGGGGAGAAGACCTATGTTGCGGGTGCATTCCCCAGTGCGTGTGGTAAGACCAATATGGCCATGCTGATTCCACCCGATTCAATGGAAGGGTGGAAGGTGTCAACTGTAGGGGATGACATTGCCTGGTTGAAGCCTGATGATAGCGGTGAATTGAGAGCTATCAATCCAGAGGCAGGTTTTTTTGGCGTGGCTCCTGGCACATCATGGGAAACTAACCCCAATGCCATGGATTCGATGAAGGCGAACACTTTATTTACAAATGTTGCACTGACGGAAGATGGGGATGTTTGGTGGGAAGGTTTGACTGATGAACCGCCCGCAAGACTTATCGATTGGCGAGGTAATGATTGGACTCCTGACTCTGCCACACCGGCAGCTCATCCCAATGCGAGATTTACCGCACCCGCATCCCAATGCCCCACGATTGATCCCGAGTGGGAAAACCCCGATGGTGTACCGGTGGCTGCCTTTATTTTTGGCGGGCGAAGAATGTCCGATATCCCTTTGGTCTATCAGTCATTCAATTGGAATCATGGGGTGTATTTAGGTGCAACCCTGGCATCGGAAACGACCGCTGCCGCAGAAGGAGCTCAGGGGAATCTTCGGAGGGACCCAATGGCTATGCTTCCTTTTTGCGGGTATAATATGGGGAATTACTTTCGTCATTGGATCAAGATGGGTAAGGCACTGAATGAAAAACCAAGAATATTTCATGTTAATTGGTTCAGGAAAAATGAGGAAGGTAAGTTCATGTGGCCTGGTTTTCGGGATAATATGAGAGTGCTAAGNTGGATTGTNGAAAGATCAAACGGGCAGGGCAGGGCACATGAAGGGCCCTTGGGCTGGNTTCCAAGTAAAGAGGACCTGGACTGGGCTGGTCTTGATTTTACTGATGAGAAGTGGGACGAGTTGATGAAAATTGACACGGAGAGTTTACGCATGCAGACGCTGCGTCATGAGGAATTGTTTTTGCAGTTATCTGAATTCCTTCCGAAAGAGATGCTATTCGAAAGAGAACTTCTCGTTTCCCGGCTCTAGGCAGTTTTGGTCGCGGAGCGGGTAGACCACCGGTAGAAAATCGATGAAAGAACACCAACAGAAACAGCCATATTTGCGATTTTCATCAGAACACCTCCGGTTTTTTGGTCTTCCAAAGGGCTGAGGTTAATGATTCGCTCCGCATAGAAATAGGTGTCGTATAAAACATCCTCGGAAAAGGTTAGAAAGGCAAAGATGGGAGTCTGCCCTAACATCAATGCCAGGATGTAAAGCATTTGAGGGCCGAATCGTAGAGGAGGGACTCTTTTGGATGGTCCGCAAACTGGCCACCACATGGCAATTGAACTTAAATACATGGAGAGGTGTTCCGCCATGTGAATCGTCTTATCGCGAATTGCTGCTTCGTAGAATGCACCGATATGCCAAAATGAAAAAATTAGTGTAAAGCAGAGACCAGCAATGATTGGATGAAAGAGAAATTTTGCCGACTTCTCCAAAACAGGATTTTTTTCAAAAACTTGGTCGACTAATTGTTCAGGCAAGGAGAGNAGAAAAAAGAGCGGACAAGTGTACATGAGGATATTGTGCTGGATCATGTGTGCCGAAAAGAGAAAGTTTTCTCCCATCGCATCGAGAGGTGAACCAACCGCTAAATAGAAGGTCAAAACAGACAGGAAAAACCAATAAGTGTGCTTCTTGGTGAAGGGAAGGCCCGGACATATGTTTGTCCTGTAGGGACCTATGATAATTGCGTAACACCAGGAAACGAANAGAAGACCTCCAATAAGTGCTGGCTCTGTGTGCCAATGGCTAAAGTTTACAGGGGAGTTCACAAGCAAACCAAGCTAATTGTCCCTCGTAAAAGGGCAAAATTTCTGGTTATTTTATTTTTCTTCCCAAGGGTTTTCTCTATCCACCCAAAAAGACTCTGATCTTACTTTGATCCGGAAATCCTTAGCCTGACCTTCTTGTTCGAGAACGGCCACTCGATTTCCAACGATCCCGTCTTGTGGAGAAGGGTTGTAAGCGTAATAAAATGGATTTTCAGGACGNTTGGAATTAATTTCAATTAAATCAGCAGTACTAATCTTCCAAGAAAATAAGTGAGGAACTCCGGAGACTTCATTCCACATTTCCTTAGACCAATTTTTGTCGGCGATATGATCAGTAGATGCTTGGTAAAATTTATCTTCTAAAGCGACGAAATCTCCTGATTTATATTCTGTGCCCGATTTCCAACTATCTTCGATTTTAGTTACTTTGAATTCCTCGACTACAGGATGCTCATCAGCCATAAAAATTACTGCAAAGAATGTACCTAGTGCAATGATTAGTCCCATTAGAAACAAGACAGTATTAAGGATTTTGTCCCACCTAAGATGCATAAACCACCAAACTACCCCTATAAATTTGAGTATAGATGTTGCAAAGAGAACGCCTATTATAGTGGAACCCTCGAATGTCTGTATATAAATGATAACAATTTCAAGCCCAGTGATTGCAACAAGAATCATGGAGAGATTAAAAAATGTGAAGAAGCGTTGGCTTTCTTCTGCTACAGGATCTTCTGAATGTCCGCTCATTGGGAAAAGATTAAATGATCTAAATTACTATTAAAGCTCAAAAAGCATATTCCATTAGATACACCACAGGAAAAATAATAATCCATACGATATCAACGAAGTGCCAATACAACCCGCAACACTCAATATCAATCGCATGAGCGGTACTCATCCTCCCCGTAAATGAGTAAACAAACCACCCCAAGAGCCAAAAAACACCAATTGCAACATGAGTTCCATGAGTTCCAGTAAGAACATAAAAAGTTGAGCCAAACACATGGGGTTTCAATTCTGCATCCTTGCCATCTTCTAAGGTTTTACCGGCATATGCTGAAAGAGTCAGTTGATGTTCTAAATCACCATTCTTATTTTCTTTTCCGTGGACGAAATGTGTAAATTCATACACCTGACAAGCAAGAAAGATGGATCCGAATATGATTGTTCCGAGTAGCATCCATCTGGTACTTTTCAAATTACCTTTATGGATCGCGGAAACTGCAAGAGCCATGAAGAGAGAACTTGCGAGGAGTATGAATGTACTGAAGGATGTTAGTTCAATATCGAAAATATCGCGAACATCCAAAGTATTTCCACCAACCGTGGCTGAAATTTTACGGTAGATTAAATGAGTGGAAATCAGGGTGCCGAAAAACATACAATCGGAACCAAGAAAAGCCCACATTAAGACTTTTTTGTTTGGAATGCCAGTGCTTGTAACTGGCTCGTGATGATCTAAGGCATGGACTGCAGCGTCGCTCATAATGTATTGGGAATTTAAAATTTACTCCTCGTTTTCTTTAGGAAAAAGATGATAGCCACCAGGCCCTTCAATTGCCCACATGATAACCCCGATAACGAAGACTCCTCCTCCTGCAATCGCAATAGTGTAGTCCCTCGCTAATT
The DNA here is from genome assembly GCA_002689665.1 of Opitutia bacterium. Taxonomy (GTDB): domain Bacteria; phylum Verrucomicrobiota; class Verrucomicrobiia; order Opitutales; family Seribacteraceae; genus Seribacter. Next base: position 4,922 of record NZEN01000058.1, read on the forward strand.
CACCTGATGCATCGATAGATTGATGAAAAAGTAGACCAATAGCCATTACAAAAAGTCCAATTGCAGTAACGAGAGGACACCATGATCGGTCCGGCATATGCACGCCATGATCGTCCAAGGGTTCTTTTTCTGAACGATTTTCTTTTTCCCCGTGATTATTTTCCCATGCTTGATCGCGAGCTTTGATGATTGGGGTTCTGGCAAAGTTATAGTCTTTAACTGGTGATGATAATGTCCATTCGAGTGATCTAGCGTCCCATGGATTTTTGCCAGCAGGTTTCAACTTTTTCGAGTAAAAGGAATGAATGAATTGTAAAACCCCGATGAAAACACCAACTCCAAGAATAAAAGAACCGACGGTGGCAATTTGATTCCAAGCTTCAAAACCATGCCCTTCATTATAGCTATGAGTTCTTCTGGGTTGACCAATCATTCCTAAATAGTGCATGGGGAAAAATGTGAGATTGAATCCTAAAAACATTAAGGTGAAGACGAATTTACCAAGATTTTCGTTCATCATGCGACCAGTTATTTTGGGTAGCCAAAAGTAAAAGCCGCAGAAGAGTCCAAACAAGGCACCCCCAATGAGAACATAATGGAAATGAGCTACAACAAAATAAGTGTCTTGGTGCTGAGCATCAATGGGTACGGAGGAGTGCATGATCCCAGTGAATCCGCCAATCATAAACATCGTAATAAATCCAAGAGCGAAAAGCATTGGGGTGTCAAAACGGATTCTTCCACCCCACATGGTGCCGATCCAATTGAAAATCTTAACTCCAGTTGGGATTGCGATAAGCATGGTTAAGATAGAGAAAGCTGATGTGGCAACCACACCCATGCCGGTGGTAAACATGTGATGACTCCAAACCGCAAAACCCATGAAACCAATGAGGGCACCAGAGAAAACAACTAGACCATAACCAAAAAGAGGCTTGCGGGAAAAAACTGGTATCACTTCTGAAACAATACCCATAGCTGGGAGAATTAGAATATAAACTTCTGGGTGACCAAAAATCCAAAACAAATGCTGCCAAAGGTGTGGCTTACCACCTTCAAGGAAATCGAAGAAGTTTGTTCCATATGATCGATCAAACATTAATTCCGCCAAAGC
>NZEN01000059.1 GCA_002689665.1 Opitutia bacterium
TTGCATTGAAGACATTCCCGCCGGCGACGAGTAGAAGCGACCTTATCGGCCCTCGTCTCCAGAACCTTCAATTCTTCTGACGAACAATTAGGACAACGCATTGATTTCGTAGGATTCCATATACCACACAAGTGTGTTCTAGCAGAGATCGAGGAAGTTCTTCAAGATTATAATTCCATTTTCTGTTGCGAGGGATTCCGGATGAAATTGTACGCCCCAAACCGGGAGCTCACGGTGACGGATTCCCATGATCTCATTATCCTCTGAGGTAGCGGTGATTTCGAGACAGTCGGGCAGGGTATCACGCTCAATCACGAGTGAGTGGTAACGGGTGGCTGGAAATTCCTGTGGCATATTCTTAAAAACATCCTGGTCGTGATGACTGATTTTAGATGTTTTTCCGTGCATTAATTTATTGGCCCCAATAATTTTTCCGCCGAAGGCCTGTCCGATCGACTGGTGGCCCAGGCATACGCCAAGCAGGGGAATTTTTCCGGCCCAGCGTTCGATCGCCTGTAGGCTGATCCCTGCTTTGTCGGGATCGCACGGTCCGGGCGAGATGACCAAGCCGTCAAATCCCTCGAGTTTTAGATCATCTATACCTATCGCGTCATTACGCACCACTTCCTGCTCCGCGCCCAACTCGCCAAAGTACTGGACGATGTTGTAGGTGAAGGAATCGTAGTTATCGATGACGAAGAGGCGCATCCTGAACAAATAAAATTATACGGAATATCCCTGCTTGCGGGCACGCTCCTTTAGACGGAGGGCATGAAGACGAATAAAACCACCCGCATCTTCCGGTGCGTAATCGCTCTCGTCATCGTCCATCGAAGCAATTTCCATATCATAGAGGGACTGGTCGGATTTACGTCCAACCGTGGTGATGTTTCCTTTGTAAAGCTTTAGACGGACGGTACCGGAAACGGTTTTCTGACTGTCATCAATTAATGCCTGAAGAGCTTCCCTTTCCGGGGCGTACCAGAAGCCATAGTAAATGAGCTCGGCATAGCGGGGGATCAGGGAGTCGCGCAAATGCATGAGGTCACGGTCCATGGTAAGCGTTTCCAGTTGGCGGTGTGCACTAAGAAGAATGGTGCCTCCGGGCGTTTCGTACACGCCCCGGCTTTTCATACCGACAAAGCGGTTTTCCACGAGGTCGACCCGTCCGATCCCATGTTTACCGGCAATTTCATTTAGTTTTTTAACAATCTCAGATGGGGTGCCGGGAGTGCCGTCGATGGCTACGCAATCGCCCTGCTCGAAATCAAGTTCGATATATTGGGCTTCATCGGGTGCAACTTCGGGATCCACTGTAAGTTTATACATTTCGCGGTTGTCGGGAGTGGTGGGATCAAACCATGGATCTTCCAGAATGCCGGCTTCGTAAGAAATGTGCCAAAGGTTACGGTCCATGGAGTAGGGCTTGGATGCACTGGCTTCGACATCGATATTGTGCTCTTTACAATATTCAATCATTTGTTGACGGCCGGGGAAGGTCTTGCGGAAATCAGCATCGCGCCAGGGGGCGAGGATTTTAAGATCGGGGGCGAGGGCGGAAAAGGTGAGCTCGAAACGGCATTGATCATTTCCTTTTCCCGTGGCTCCGTGGGCCAGGGCGGTGGCTCCAAACTCGCGGGCGATTTCGATCTGTGCCTTGGCGATCAGTGGGCGGGCGATCGATGTACCCAGTAAATACTGGGACTCGTAAATCGCATTTCCGCGAACCATGGGGTAAATGAAATCCTTGGCAAATTCGTCGACCAAGTCGAGCGTGCGGTGGGCGGTCGCACCGGTGGCAAGGGCTTTTTCTTCCAAGCCGTCAAGTTCCTCTTCCTGCCCGACATCGGCACAGTAGGTGATAACTTCCGCATTTTGGGAGTTGGCGTACCAGTGAACAAGCACGGAGGTATCAAGACCTCCGGAATAAGCGAGTATGATTTTCATGGGTTAATAAGAATAATCAATTCAGGATTGAGTAAGTTGACGAAGGATTGCCTTCTGGATATGCAGGCGATTTTCCGCCTGATCAAAAAGGATGGCCTGCGGGGAAGCGAGAACAGATTCAGAAACTTCTTCACCAGGATGAGTGGGCATGCAGTGCATAAAAAGGGCATCGGGCTTGGCCGAGGTGAGGATACTGTCCGTAACCTGATAGGGTGACATGACGCGTTTTCTTTCCTCCGCTTCCTCTTCGCATCCCATACTTACCCAGACATCGGTGTAAAGAACATCCGCATCCCCTGCGGCCACAACCGGATCGGTCTGATGTTCGAATGTGGCGGGAAGGTCGAATTTTTTCAGGTATTGAAGGATCTGTTCTGCCGGTGCGAATGAAGGAGGACCGGCGAGGCAGATATTCATGCCGAAGAGGGCACCAGCCAGTATCCAGGAATTCGCCATGTTGCACTGAGTGTCTCCGTAAAAAGTGAGCTTTTTACCGGCCAGAGAATACGGATCTTGGGAGGAACCCGTCTTTTCAAGAATGGTCATGCAGTCGGCAAAGATCTGGCAGGGGTGCAGAAAATCGGTCAGAGCATTGACCACGGGAATCGAGCCAAGCTGGGCAAATTCCTCAATGATTTCGTGCCCGTGCGTACGGATAACCAGACCGTCCAAAAATCGGGAGAGAACCTTGACCGTATCTTCGACGCTCTCCCCGCGGCCGATCTGGGTGGATGACTGATCGAGGATCAGAGGATTTCCGCCGAGCTCTCGTATGCCTACCTCGAAGGACACCCGGGTACGGGTGCTTTTCTTGTGAAAGAGCATGCCCCAGGTCTGTCCGGCAAGATCAGAGGTGGGTCGTTGGGCACGGTTTGCCTTGTAGGCAAAAGCGTGGGTAAATATATCTTTGATTTCTTCGGGTGAAAAATCGTTTTCCTGAAGGAAGTGTTTCATGTGCTTGCTTCGTCGGGTTTGAAAGTTGAAAGGGTGCTATCCACGATGTTTATTGCCTGTTCGATTTCCTCATCTTTAACATTGAGAGGCGGGAGGAAGCGGATGGCATGACCACCGGCTCCAACAACAAGAAGGCCTGCTTCGCGAAACTTTTTGACCAGTGGAGCGGGATCGCTCTTGAAAGCAAGGGCGAGCATCAATCCGCGTCCGCGAACTTCAGCAACCAGATCTGGATACTTGGTAATAAATTGAGAAAGCTTTTGATGAAGAGTCTCCCCTTTCTCGCGGGTGGCGGAAATCAAATCTTCTTCTTCGAGGACATCGAGCACCGCATGGGCGGCGGAGCAGGCGAGGGGGGAACCTCCAAAAGTGGTGCCGTGACTACCAGGGCCAAAAGCTTCCGCGTAGTCTTCACTGATCCAGATGGCCCCAATTGGAAAGCCGCCGCCCAGTCCCTTGGCCATGGCTACGGCACTGGGGATTATTCCGGATTTTTGAAATCCGAGGAATTTCCCGGTACGTCCGATTCCTGCCTGCACTTCATCGAGGAGGAGCATGACCTTTCGCTCGGCACAGATTTTGGACAATTCCTGAAGGAAGGAATCCTCGGCCACATAAATACCGCCTTCTCCCTGAATGGACTCGACCAGAACGGCGGTGGTGTCCGCCGAGATCGCCTGATCGAAGGCTTGGATATCATTGAGGGGCGCAAAAGAGAAAGATGGAAGGAGCGGTTCAAACCCTTTCCGGTACTTGGGGGATGCGGTGGCGGAGAGAGCACCCAAGGTACGTCCATGGAATCCGTTCTCGGCAACGACTATACCATGCCTGGGAGAATCGGAATCTTGATTCCCAGAGAGACGGGCGAGCTTGAGCAGACCTTCATTGGCCTCGGCTCCGCTGTTGCAAAAGAGAACTTTGCCCGGGCCAATCTTTTGAACCAGTCTTTTTGCCAGCCTTACCTGTTTGGGAATCGAGAAAAGATTGGAGCAGTGGACGAGTTCACTTGCCTGGGAGGATACTTGCTTAACCCAATGGGGATGGCTATGCCCGAGGTTGCTTACCGCAATGCCGGTGGTGAAGTCGAGGTATTCCCGGCCTTGCGAATCCCACACCTTGGTTCCCTGGCCGCGGATCACTTCAATGGCCGGAGCGGCGTAATTGGAAACGAGATATTGACTATGCTCTGGCGAAATCATCAGAAATCAGGAAGAGTGAATAATTTCGGTACCGATCCCTTCGTCGGTGAAAATTTCGAGCAAAATACTGTGAGGTAAGCGACCGTCAATAAAGTGTACCCGGTTGACGCCAGAATTTAGGGCATCCACGGCACTGTTCACTTTTGGGAGCATTCCTTTGGCGATCACGCCCTCGCTTTTCAGGGAATCTACCTGGTCAACAGGGAGGCTGGAAAGGAGGGTTTTNGGGTCTTCCGGATTGCGTAGCAAACCCGGAACATCGGAAAGATAGACCAACCGGCGTGCTTTAAGAGCGATAGCGACTTCNGCTGCNACNGTATCCGCATTGACATTGTAACACTGNCCATGNTCATCGGCCGCTGTGGAAGAAATGATGGGCATCAGACCCTGATCGAGNGCTTGCTGAACGGGAGCNGTNTTTACCTGTGTAATGGAACCGACAAATCCAAGATCAGGTTCCTGGTCAAGTTTCTGACATTGGAGAATTTCCTTACCGGGTAGCCGTTTGACCTCACAATCGTACGAGCTGACAAATTCAGCCACTTCTGCATTCACTTTTCCATTAAGAACTTCGTCAACCACTCCAATCGTTTGGGCATCGGTTACCCGTAAACCATCGATGAAGGTGGCTTTCAATCCACGGTTTTCCAATTCTTTGGTCACCGCCTTGCCTCCGCCATGCACCACCACCACTTGGATGCCCACGAAATTAAGAAAGACCAGATCCTGAGCAACTCGGGAGCGAACTGCTGGATCCGGGGAATCCATAAAGCTGCCTCCGTATTTTACCACGAAGACGGATCCACGGAAGCGACGCACATAGGGGAGGGCTTCCAAAAGAATGGCGGCTTTGTTTTGGCTGTCTTCGTATTCGATCATTAAAATTTACTCGCTCTTGTTAAAATTTACATACTCCTCACTGAGGTCATTGCTCCAAATTTCTCCGTAAGCTTTTCCCATGTTCAAGTGTAAGGTGATGCAAAATTCCTTGCCGGACACGATTTCCTTCCATTGGGATTTGTTACCAACCTGGGGCTCTCCTTTTATGAGTGCTGGAATATCATTGTAATGGAGATCCACCTGATCGAAGTCCATTCCCACCTTGGCATAGCCAGCCGCATCAATAATTCTTCCCCAGTTGGGATCAGATCCATACCAGGAGCTTTTAACCAGTAATGAATTGGCCACACAGCGGGCGACTTTTTCGGCATCCTCAGGGGTTTTGGCTCCCGCCACTTTCATCCGTACGAATTTGGTTACTTTTTCCCCATCGGAGACACACTTTTTGGCAAGAGCTGCACACACGGCTTCCACAGCCTCCACGAAGTTTTGTTGAAATTTTTTGGACTCTTTACTGAATTGAATTCCCGAGTTTCCATTGGCCATGAGCAGAACGGTATCATTGGTACTCATATCACCATCAATCGTGATCCGGTTGAATGATTTGTTTACGGCTTCGGCAAGAATGGATTGAAGTTCCGCATTGGAGGCACCCAGGTCAGTGGTGAGGAAAGCCAGCATGGTGGCCATATTTGGTTCGATCATCCCGGCTCCCTTGACCACCCCACCCACGGTGATCTCTCCCACGGTTGCGGATATTTTGGCAGAGCATGACTTGGTACAGGTGTCCGAGGTGAGGATGGCTTCCTGGAAAGCTTTGGCTCCGTCATATTCCTGAATGATGTCATCGGCGGCATCCCGAATACCGGCAGTGATCCGGCTCATGGGGAGGGGTTCTCCTATTCTTCCAGTCGAGCAAACCAGCACTTCCTTGGAATGAATATTGAAATGCCGGGCCACTTCCGCAGCCATTTTCTTCGTGTCCAATTCGCCTTGTCTGCCGGTACAGGCATTGGCGTTGCCGCTGTTTGCCACGATTGCATGGCACAGAGTTTTATCGTCCTGAATTAGAGATTCGCAATAGCGAACAGGGGCAGCCCTTACATCATTGGTCGTGAAAACACCAGCCACCGAACATGGTTTTTTTGAATAGATAATACCAAGATCCAGCTTGCCGTTACGTTTGCCTTTTACATCGCAGTGGACACCTGAGCAAAAGAATCCCCTTGGTTCAGTCAGTGCATCTCCGTCATCATAGAATTTCATAGCAGTCCGGTGGTTTCTTCAAAACCTTCACATATATTCATCGATTGAATCGCCTGTCCGCCTGCTCCTTTGATCAGGTTATCCTCCGCTGAGCAAATAACTACCCGTTGAGTGCGGGTATCAAAATGAGCAGAAATATCCACCCGGTTGGTGCCAACGACATGGGCGACTTGCGGGAAAGAGCCGGTTGGTAACACATTCACAAAGGGAGAGTTTGCATAAGCCTGATACCATGCTTCATAGATTTTGGAGATTTCAGTTTGATCATTGGCAGGCACTGAAATTGTGGTACATATACCACGGTTCATTGGGGCAAGATGTGGGTGGAAGGAAAGAATCACCTGCTGGCCCGCAAAATGAGAAAGCTGTTCTTCAATTTCGGAAAGGTGGCGGTGTTTTGGTAATCCATAAGCCGATGCATTTTCATTCCTTTCACAATAGAGAAGCTTTTCGGAGGCATTTCGTCCGGCACCGCTGATTCCGCTCATGCTATTGACCACAATGTCCTTACAGGAAACCAAGTCACTGCTAAGTAAGGGGGCGAGGGGAACAAGAACACTGGTAGGATAGCACCCGGGGGATGCAATCAGGTTGGATTTTTCCCAACTGAGTGAATGCAATTCGGGTAAACCATATTGAGCCACCTTCAGCAATTCCTTCGCGGGATGATCATCGCCGTAAAATTCCTTGTAAGTTTCCGTCGAGTTCAGACGGAAATCAGCAGACAGGTCGATTACTTTTTTACCTGCTTGCAGAAGAGAAATCGCATAGCTCGCGGCGGTTCCGTGGGGCAGGGCGAGAAAAAAGATATCAAGGTCCTCCTGTTGGCACAATTCTTCGATGGAGGGATTGGAAAAGGTAAGATCCTTTGACAGACCCACAACTTGTGGGATGATTTTTTCTACGGATTCTCCGGCCAATGAGCGCGAAGTGATGACCGAGAGTTCGATCCGGGGATGGGCCAGCAATAGTTTGACCAATTCACGCCCGGTATACCCGGATGCTCCGATGACGCATGCTTTCATGAGAATATGATTTTAAAATAATAAGGTACGATTTCTAAAAACAACAAACCCCTCGCTGGAAGGGCCGAGGGGTTCGAATTAAAAGTGAAATTTGGGTTCTTATCTTTTGGAGAATTGGAACCTCTTTCGAGCCCCCGGTTGTCCGGTTTTCTTTCTTTCTTTTTTGCGCGGGTCTCGTCGCAAATGACCTGCTTTTTTGAGTGGTGAGCGAAGTTCGCCATCCATTTTTTCTAAAGCACGGGATAATCCATGACGAATTGCACCGGCTTGTCCAGTTCCACCACCACCAGATACATTAACACTGACATCAACGGCACCGGACTTTTCGGCGGTGCTCAGAGGAGCAATCACCATTTTCCGTTGCTGCTCAGTTGTGCAGTATTCGTTGTGTGGACGATTGTTGATAGTAAAAGTACCGGTGCCTTCCTGGATACGGACACGGGCTGTACTGGTCTTACGACGACCAGTGGCTACAAATTCTTTAGTGGCAGTCTTAGCACTCATAATTTAATTAGTTTGGAAGAAGAGGGGTCGGTTTTTGAGCTTCGTGAGGGTGTTCTTCACCACGATACACTTTAAGTTTCTTGAGCATAGCACTCGAAAGTTTATTTTTAGGTAGCATGCCTTTGACAGCATTTGTAATAATGAATTCAGGACGCTTCTCTCTGAAGTCGGCCACACTGCGGTACTTCTCATTTCCCATGTAACCGGAATAGAACATGTATTTTTTCTGCTCTTCCTTGTTTCCCGTAAGCTTGATTTTGTCTGCATTGGTAACGATCACATAATCACCGGTGTCCACATGTGGGGTGTAGGTTGGCTTGTTTCTACCGCGCAGAGCATTGGCAATGCTGACAGCGAGTCTTCCAAGTATTTGGTCTGTCGCGTCTACGATTTTCCAGTCGTGAGTGGTAGTTTCTGCCTTAGCTAGTGTTGTTTTCATCAATTTTTGGGGAAACAAAACAAAATGGAGAAAAATTGACTTTCCGTCAATCCTTCAATTGTTGAAATCGGAGATTCCTTTAAAATTGGCCTGTGCCTAAATCCGAAAGGGTTTGCTCGTAAAATTTTTGGCCGTATCCAGTTACCCGGTCCGTATTATCATAAACTACGGGCATGTAAAGTTGTTGAATCTCTTTTTTGGCTAAAGGACCGTCGGTATTTCCTTTGCGGTATTGGTAGAACCACACGCTGCCCCAGTCATACCCTTCAATGTAATTGGCAACTCCACAAAGCTCATAAACCTGGTTTTTGGTCATACCCACTGCCAGTCCCATTAAATTCTCGATATTTTCATCTACCTCGCGGTCTTTTCCAGCGAATGGGTTGGCAGAACCACCGGAACAAGCGGCAAAAGCTAGAGATGCCAAACATACAAGGGATAAAAGGATGCGTGGGTTGTAGAATTTTACCTTCATTACCTTTCCTTATTCATTCATTTCGATAATGCGCAACCTCAATTTTTGCGATTTGTAAAAACCGCAAGGGATTGTGGTTTGGTTTAGGAGGTGATTTTTTCTAGAGCCTGATAGCTTCTTGCGATCATTTCCCGGGGATCATCAAGCAAATTGGCGGAGGCCAATGCGTTGTCGATCAGCTGATTTGAAACGAGAAGAGCGGTTTCTTCATCTTTTTCAATCAGACCAGAAAGTCCGCGAATAATCCCGTGTCTCGGGTTGATTTGAAGCTTTACTGTCTGAGCAGGCATTTCATCATCCGGACCCTGCATCATTTTCATGATTCGACGGGCGGAGGCACCCCCCATCGCATCTGAACCAATGACACAAACCGGACTGTCGATAAGTCTTTCTCCTTCTTCCACATCAGAAAGACGGTCTTTGAGCTTATCTTTCAACCATTTGCAAAGTTTCTTAAAGGATTTTTTATCCAGAGACTCACCTTCGGGTTCCTGATCCAGTTTATCGAGTTTGAGATCCTCAGAATCTGCCGAAATAACCTTGAATTCCTTGTAATCGCGAACCGATTGCATCACATACTCATCCACAGGTTCGGTGAGCAATAAAACTTCAAGGCTTCGAGCACGGAGGGCTTCCAGGTATGGACCTGCCTCGATCGATTTCCTACTTTTTCCGAAAAGAAAAAGAATTTCTTTCTGCTCACTGGCCATACGGTCAACATATGCATCGAGACCTGTAAGTTTTCCAGGTTCCAACGCGGTTGACTCAAAGCGTAAGAGCTTGGCGAGATCATCTTTGTAAGTGAAGTCGGTTGCTACACCTTCCTTAATTAGAGGACCAAATTCATTCCAAAATTCGAGATAAGTCTCNTCCTGCTTGTTNGACTGCTCATTNAGGAAGCGGATGAAACGCTTGGTCAGCACCTGATTCAATTTACGCAGCAATTCACTGTCCTGCATAGTCTCACGGGAAACATTGAGTGGCAGATCCGAACTATCGACTACCCCACGAAGAAATCGCAACCATTCAGGGAAGAGACTTTTGGGTTCCGCATCAATGAGGACTTTTCGGCAATGTAAGGCAACTTTGTTCTCGTTTCGCATCATGCCCATTTTTTCCATATTTCTCTTGGGGACGAAAAGTAGGGCATTGATCTCCAAAGGAGCATCTGCACTAAAGTGCATCCGCATCAACGGACCTTCGTAATCGTTACCCTGAAATTTATAAAACTCCTCATATTCTTCATCGGTCACATCGCTCTTGGAGCGTAACCAAATGGCTTCAATGGTGTTTACCTTCTCACCATTAACCGAGACGGGAAACTGTACGAATGCGGAGTATTTTTTGACGATATCCTTGATCCGATCCTCTTTGGCAAAGTCAGTGAAGTCTTCCTTAAGCTTAATGACAATCTTTGTTCCACGACGCTGTCCATCCACTTCTTCAATTTCATAGGATCCGCTACCGTCACTTTCCCAGCAATAGCCTTTGCCTTCCTTTTGCCAGCTGCGGGTGTACACCTGTACTTTATCCGCAACCATAAACACGCTGTAAAACCCAACTCCGAATTTTCCAATCAGGGCATCGTTTTTCTCGCCGTCGGATTTAAGGGCTTCCATAAATTCTTTGGATCCGGAATGCGCAATGGTACCAAGGTTTTTAATTAATTCCTCCTCCGTCATTCCGATTCCGAAATCCTGGATGATGAGCTGATTGGCTGAATCATCCGTATTTAAATTGATCTCAAGCTCCAGGTTATCATCAACTATTTCTTTTTCGGTAAGCTGCGTGCGACGCAATTTTTCAAGGGCGTCAGAGGCGTTAGAAATTAATTCCCGGACAAAGATTTCCTTATCTTTGTAGAGGGAATTAACTACAATATCGAGAACCTGCTTGGTCTCGGCTTGGAATTCGTGTTTTTGGGACTGGCTCATTTTGGAAAAAAAGGGTGGATGGTAATGAAGGATCCGATCTCTTCAAGTGAGAAGTATTAGAATCNTACTCTTAACTAAAAATATCGCTAGGAAGAAAACTTTTTTCTGAAGTGCTCGTAAGCCTCATTTATCTCCTTGGCTTTTTCTTCGGCTACTTCCTGAATTTCCGGTCCCATGGCTGAAACTTTGTCTGGATGGTACTGGGCAATTTTTTTACGGTAGGTAGACTTGATTGAATCAAAATCTCTGGGAGAATCTTCGGACATTTTCAAAACTTGGAAAAAATGGTCGTCCTTGTCGTTGAAATCTTCTTCGATTTCAGGCTCTTCATCTTCTGCATTTTCTTCTTGTGCCTCTTGACCCTCTTTGAAGGCACTCTCTTTTTGTCCGCTTTGTTGCTCATTCTCTCCCTCAGGTTTAAAAGTTTCGTCTTCTTTTGTGTCGGTGGAGGACGGCGAATCCTCGCTTTCACTGATTGTACTTTTAGCCTTTTCTTCTACCGGGATAAAAAAATGATCAAAACTCCAGAGCATCCACCAACCTCCGCAAAAAAGTAAGGCCCAGGAGACTTGATTTAAACTTTCCGCAAAAGAATTAGGGGAATTTCCGGTGATGGTACGGAAAAAAGTGGAGGTTGAGTAAATCTCATACAGTCCTTGGCTGCAGAACTCGGCCAATAAAAATGCTAAACTAAGACCGAGTAGACCGCCAAAAAGAGTCCGCGTACTTAGTTGGAGGATTTTCATGATCCAATGGGAGGTAGTTTTCCGGTGCAGGTTTGATAGAGAAATAGAATGATTCCCCCGATAACCATGACAATATATTTCCTCGTACGACTCACACACTCTTTCAATGATTTGAAAAGCCTTTGAGCAAGTTAAAATGTGCTGTGCTTTAGTTCTTGTCCTGAAAAGATAGCGTTTCGCTCCCTACATTTCGTCTCTGTAAACAAGGGTCAATTCCCTCAAGGAAAGCTTTACTGGAAAGTGGTGGTAGGGGTCGGATTCGAACCGACGAACGCACGAAGCGGGCGGATTTACAGTCCGCATCCTTTAGCCACTTGGATACCCTACCAACTAAAGAAATTTTGAACTTACCATTTCAAAGATGGGTTGCAAGACGATAGTAAAAAGGCGATTGATTTAGCGACTTGCTTCGGCTTAAAGATTGAGTCTGAATGACATATAAATGTCTGAACAATCCAGGAAAATTATCATTGGTCTTACGGGAGGTATAGCTTGCGGTAAGTCCACTGCAGGAAAAATTTTTAAGGAACTTGGGTGGGATGTTATATCTACTGACCAAATTGTGGCGGAGTTACTTCAAGGCGATGATGAAGTGATTTCAGAAATTAAATCCCGTTGGGGTGATAAAGTCATAAAGAATTCCGGTCTAGATCGTAAGGCAATTGGCAGAATAGTCTTTCGATATGAAGATGAAAGAAAGTGGTTGGAGAGTATTTTGCATCCCAGAGTCAGGATGAAATGGGAAAATGCGGTTGAGCAATCAGAAGCGAAAAAAAATATAATTGAGATACCTCTTCTTTTCGAAAATAATCTGACGGAACGCTTTGCCTATACAATTTGCGTCTATGCTTCGGAAATGACACAAATGAAAAGATTATTAGATCGGGGATTGACGAAAGAGGAATCAAATGATCGAATAAAATCTCAGTTGCCGATCAATGAAAAATCGCAACTTGCGGATATCGTATTGCTAGGAGGAAGCTCATTATCGTTTCTCAAACGGCAGATCAGTTACCTCCACGCTCATATTTTTGAACCCCACGCGTTGAACTATTCCCATGCCCCCAAGAAAAAAACAGACAGAGGATCCCCAAAATGAGGAGACTCCCAATATAGAAAACGAGGTCGCTACTTCTACAGATAAAACATCTGTAGAAATTCCAGAATCCAAAGCCGAAGAAAAGTCGGAGTCGAAAAAAGAAGAGGCTAGTGGTCAGCTTTTTTTCAGTACCGATGGCTCTGGACCAGAGAAAGAAGAGCAGAATCCCTATTTAGAAGATGAAAACTCAAAGCCAAAGAGTGAAGCTAAGGTAAATGAGGAGACCACGGTTGAAGGAGAAGGTGCTAGAGGTGATGATCAGAGTGGGCAGCAAAACCCTCCACGAAATCATCCCAACAACAAGCCAAATCGAGGACCAAACCCTAACCAACAAAAAAGACAAAATTGGCAGGACAAGAAAAAGCAAAGAAATAAGCAAAGACAGAAATTCAAAAAACCAAAGCGTCTTCCATACGAAGAAACTGAGGCGAAACCTCTCGAATTGGGTGAACTTCTTGAGAATGAATCTATTCAAACTGAAGAAGGAATTTCCGCACTGGCTGAAGATTTTAATAGCTCTGATCAAAAAACAATCGAGTTGGATGAACTGCTTGCATTGTCTTTACAGGAGCTAAAAGATAAAATAGTCGCTTATGATTTGGACTTGGGGCAAGCCCCTCTTCGTGAGGAAATTTTTGATTCTCTCTTGGCCAAATGCCATGAAGAAAAGATTCCTGTAATTATTTCTGGGATTCTCCAGGTGATGGAAGATGGGCACGCTTTTCTTCTTCAGCAAAAAGAAGACTACAGACTCAAATCACAATGTCCTTTTGTGCCTGAGCCTCTGGTTAAGAAATATGGGCTAAAGACCGGACAAAATGTAAGCGGGTATATTCGCTCTAAGCTTGATGGATCTACTTGCCCGGTTTTTTTGCAGGTTGATCAGGTGATGGGAGGAGACCCGGAAGAGGCATCGCGTGTGACTCCATTTACAGAATTAATTCCATATTATCCACTGGAGAGAATCTATTTGGAAACCGATG
>NZEN01000060.1 GCA_002689665.1 Opitutia bacterium
CAATCGATAATCTTACTGATCATTCGCTGGGGAATGTTTTTGTGGGAACCAGGTCCACTGTTGTTTATGTTGATCATCAGGCATCAGGTTTGAACAATGGTACTAGTTGGGTGGATGCATTTACGGATCTCTCGACTGCCCTTGAATTAGCAGACGAATATTCAGAAATATGGGTCGCTGCTGGCACTTACTTTCCTGGAAATGTTCGTTCTGGGTCTTTTGTATTGCCTGGAAATATTCAGGTTCTCGGAGGATTTAAAGGGAATGAAGATTCCTCATCCGAAAGAGACTTTGCTCAAAACCAGACTGTTTTATCCGGGAATATTGGAGATTCCGATGTCGGGTCTGATAATTCATTTCATGTAGTTGTTCCTCTAGATGGTGCCAACCTTGACGGATTTATAATTGAAGATGGTAATGCCACCGAAAACTACAGTGATGATCGAGGTAATGGTGGTGGTCTATGGGCGGAAAATGTTGCTTTTACAATNCGTAATTGTGAATTCAGANATAACTGGGCTTTTCAGGGAGGAGGTGGAGTCTGGTTGCAAGAGGTGAATGGCACTTTTGAAAATTGCCAATTTACTTCAAACAAAACAGGAGGAACTGGTAGTGGTGGAGCGATCTGGTCTGATGATTCAAACTTAACCCTACGATCATGTGCATTCGTAAGCAATAAGTCAGGCTTTTGGGGAGGAGCATTACGAGTAGATGATGGCAATCTGACTTTAAGTGATTGCATTGTTTCCAATAATGAAAGCAGTTTCTCCAATGGGGGAGGAGGTGTTTATCAAAACGCCGGGAAATTTTTGATAGAAAGAACTTCTTTTCTTCAAAACAAAGCCACCCATCAAGGGGGTGGGATCTTGATGAGGGGTGCTTCGGGTTCTATTTTAGATTCCAATTTTACGGAGAACCAAAATGTGACTTCAAATGGGGGTGGAGCCTTATTTATAGAAAATAGTTCTCCAACTATAAGTTCGTGCAGGTTCATTAAAAATAAGACTGATGCTAATAATTATGGGGGAGCTATAAAGTTAGTTAATTCTAATGCTACCATCGAAAATAGTACATTTAACTACAACCAAAACACCAAAAATTCAGGAGGAGCACTTTATATTAATGAAGCTTCTCAGCCCACCTTGGACAATAATTATTTCCGTCAAAATTATTCTTCAACCAGGGGTGGGGCGGTGTATTGTGAGAGCAATAGATTATCAATTCTCAATGGAATGTTTTTGGGAAACTGGGCTGATTACGGTGGAGGAGTCGCGACCAACGGAACAACGCAAATCAGTTTTGAAGATATTAAGATTTTAGGTAATGAAGCGAACGCAACTTCAGGATCCAGGGGAGGTTTTCTTTTTCTTGGTTCAGGGGCGGAAAATACAAAATTCGTAAATTGCGTAATTGCCGGGAATAAATCTTCTTATCGACATGGTGTTATCTCTGCCGAAGGTACAACAGTTTTTACAAATTGTACTATCTATGAGAATTCGGCAGCTGAATCCGGTGCAGTTGCTTTGCTTTTTGAAGGTGATTCCATTGCATTAGAAAATTCAATTTTATGGGATAACACAGATGAAAATGGTTATGAAATTTTTGTAAATACAGGAACTGCATCCGCAAGTTATTCTTTGCTTGATCCTTCTAAATCAATAGGAATTGCACAGGGATCCGGTATTTTGTCGACAGATCCATTGGTCTTGAATGCGAGAGGCGAAGATAATCAAATTGGAACGGAGGATGACGACTTCAGACTTGCTGTTAGTAGTCCGGCAGTTAACGCAGGTTCAACGAACTTCACAAATTTCAAACAAACCGATCTCGATGGACGATACCATGATTCAACCCCTGACCTTGGTGCGTACAAATACCATGTGAATATGGATCCGATTTTCAGTTCAATGGAAATNAATTTAGCGATTTTTGAGAATTCAGCATTTGTTGCAGATATAAATGCAACGGATCCAGACGGAGATGATTTGATTTTCTCTTTGTCGGACAAAGATGACTATAACAGTTTTGCGATCGCTAGCACAACTGGGATTCTTAGTTTTCAAAAAGCGCCTGATTTCGAAAAGCCCGCGAACCAAGCCTCAGATAATATCTACAAAATTACACTGTCCGTAAGCGATGGATACGCCTACGACTATCTTGATCTTACTATTACTGTTTTAGACTTAGATGAGTCTGCCAAGTCAGCAATCGAGGCTAAAATTTTGGTTGATGGTTATAAGCTCGGCAATCACTGGAGGCAAGCCTCCTGGTTTGGAACCTATTACAGTCAGTATTTTCCTTGGGTTTATCATACATCAATGGGGTGGTTGTATATCGTTCAATCCCAGGATGGAGATACATGGATGTGGAAGGATCCTCTTGGTTGGCTGTGGACTGACCTTGATGTCTTTCCCTACTTTTTCATTCAATCCATCCAAGACTGGGGATATTCGGGAAGTGATTCCAGAAGTGGACANTATTACTTATTTGAAACCGGGAATTCTGGTTGGAAAGATCTATAATGTAGGAACCTTACTTTCCTGTGCTTGAATTATCTTCGAATCTTTACTTTTTGGGTCTCAGGTAGCTCTCCAGTTTTGTAAAAGTGGAAATCTAAAAAAGGAATAACATATTTTTCCGTGTAATCAGCAGGCATAAAATGGCCTCCTTGTTGGACTGATATTAGCCTACTAGAGTTTTCGTGGGTTAAAAGCTTTTGATGAAAAATAACCGACTGATTATAAGGCACCAATTGATCATGCGTTCCATGGAAATGAATAAAGGGTGGAAGATTCGCGGACACATGGTGTAAGGGAGATGCTTGATCTGCGAGTTTTTGGTTTTNCGTAATCGTGAGTCCAAGTAATTTGCTTTCAGGAGAATTGGGGGAATCATGATTAATCTTACTGGGAAAATCATCCATTCGTAGAAAAGAACTGGGCCCGTAATAATTGACAACTGCCTGAACCCGCCCGAATGGCTTTTTTCCTTTTTCAGATGGAGCAGTCTCACTTGCTTTAAGATTCGATAAAACTCCCAACATTGAAGCAAGGTGACCTCCGGCAGATGAACCCCATACGGCAATTTTGTCAGTATTCATTCCATACTTAGAACCATTTGCTCTTAACCATCGAATAGCTTCTTTACAGTCCTCGATTTGAGCGGGCCATTTTGCCTGGTTACTGAGTCGATAATTGATACTTGCCCCTTGATATCTGCCTGTTTGAAGAACTCGGGGTAGCCGGTCATCCCGTCGGGCACTTTTTTTATCTCCATGTTGCCAACCGCCACCGTGCACCCAGACAACAAGCGGGAGGGGTTTCGCTATTTTTGCCAATGATGATGAAGGTTTTTTCTTTTTGGATATTGGTATTACAAACAGATCAAGTTTTTGCCTTGGATTTCCTGTTGGCAAATACTCTAGATCTTCAATCAGTTGAAAAGACTCCTGGGCCAGGGCAGAAAAATTTTGGAAGATCCAAAACAAAAGAATGGAAGCTTTGTGCCAGTCCATCGATAGCTCTGCAATAAATGTTTTCTTACTGAAATGCCTGCATTGCTTCCCCAAGAATTTTCATGAAAAGAGGAAAGTCGAACTTCTCTTTATTTTCTGAAGGGAGCTTGGGCCATGCGGGTAAAGACCTCAGGATTTCTTTATCGCCAAATTTAATTTGATTGATGGCAAAAGACCCGAAGTTGGCTGTTTTGAAGTTCCCAGAAAGGTCGAAACTGAGTGAACCCCGACTTACCTGATCNTCATCATTTGAGTATAGGGATATTGGGAATGAAGTTCCGCCGGAAATAGTCTGGGCAGGACCTAACCATATTGGCTTGGACTTTAAAATATGAGTGATTAAAACTTCTCTTCCCTTAGGTGTAGCTAGNTAAGCATTTTCAGTAATCTTGGACCCTTCCTCCATAAATTCATCAAAAGAGGAACTNAAATTTAAATTGAAATTATAATTAAATGTCCCCGTTTCTACTTCTCTGGTTATCCCAAATTTTGGAACAGGGAGTGCCCCCATGCTTTCAAAACTTAAGATTGTTTCAGAATCCGGCTGAAGTATAGAGGATTTTTTTTCGACTGTTCGGTATGCGGCTACTATTTTCCCTCCTCGATGAAGTTGGATCTCGAAATGCTTATCCTTTTGTGAAGTTCCAAGATAAATTTCGTAAGGATCTTTCTTTTCAGTATTAAGCTTGGCAGATAAGAATAGCGCATCTGTGTCACCTTTAAGGTTGGAAATTGCTTTTCCTAATGCTTCACCGAGGACGGATTTCCGGTTTTCTAAAAATTCAAGACCCTGTGAATAAGATTTGGCAGTTTCTTTCCATTCGTTACTGGTTCCTTTCTGCGTTATCATTGATTTCAGTAACTTAATTGCCTCATCTTTGCGGTCATCGAAATGTAGACAAACGGCCTCAGTGAAGCGAATTTTAGATTCTTTTCGTTTTTGGGATGGGAGGGTATCAATCAATTTGATTCCTTCTTGAGGGTTTGGGTTCTTGTTAAATACAGCCTGTTCGATTTTAAATAAAACCATACTCTCCGAATTCGCCTCTTTTTCGTCGAGTTGGGCGAGGAAGAATGATTTGCAGAAATCGGCGTCCCGACCAGATAATGAGCTCAATGCTTTCACTTTCACTAAAGGTAAGGATTCATCCAATGCGATCTTGGTTATTTTTCCGAAGCTGGAGTTTTCCAAAGACAGCTTNCGCAAGGAATCTGCTGAGACGGATAGTACTTCATTCACCTCTGCCTTCTGGGCTAATAGATGCGTTCTTAATCTAAGAGATCGGTCCTTGAGTAGTTCTGGTCCTTGGGCTCGTGCTATGAAAAGGATGGCCCTGCAATAGGCAGTGGCAAATTCTTTACTCGCGAGGTTACCCTCTTCAGCTTTTGCCTTGAGCAGTTCTATTAGCCTTGGAGAGCCACGGTCGAATGAACTGATGAAATTAAGACTGGGTAAACTCTTGGTGTGCTTGAACAGAAGCAGATTAGTCGCAAATTTAACACTTTCTACATCGCTTGCAGCTTTTCCTACCATCATGAAGTCGTAGACAAGCCTGGGGGCTTCGGGTGCATCCGGATTCTTTTCCAAAAACTCTTTGGCCGTTTTTAGAAATCCACGGAAATCAGAGTCTTTGAGATAATCTTCATAAAAAGGAAAACTTCTCGGCTCATCACCATATAATGGAGCCATTATGAATAGAGAAATTAACAGGGATATTTTGCAAAGTTGCATAATTAGTTAGTAGAAAGGGTCATAAATGCTTGTCAACGGAAACAGTTTTAATCTCAGATCGACGACTTGAATGCATCCAGTGTTTTGTCGAGATCGTCATCGGTATGGGCAGCACTTATGAAACAGGTTTCATAAGACGAAGGGGGGAGATAGACACCCTTGTCGAGCATTTTATGAAAGACAGATTTAAAAGATTCGTGCTTGCTATCGATTGCATGATCAAAATTGGTTACCGGGTTATCACTAAAATATAAGCAGTACATGGATCCAGTCTGGGGTACTTGCAAGGGGATCCCTTTATCATTTGCAATTTCCCGAAATCCCTGAGCGAGGGTATTTCCGAAATTATTGAGCCTGTTGTAGGGAGACTCATGTTTTAATAAGGTAAGGGAAGCGATCCCTGCGGCCATGGCAAGGGGGTTTCCGCTGAGCGTACCTGCTTGATAAACCGGACCAAGAGGGGCAAAGTAATCCATGATTTCTCCCTTTCCCCCAATGGCTCCAACTGGCAACCCACCACCGATTATTTTACCCATTGCAGTCAAATCCGGAGTAATACCCGTTTCCTGTTGCACTCCTCCGATACTTAAGCGGAAGCCCGTCATGACTTCATCAAAAATTAGCACGGATTGATGTTTGGTGCATAGATCCCTGAGTCCCTGTAAGTAGCCGGGTAAGGGGAGGATTAATCCGCAATTGGCAGGAAAAGGTTCCACGATTATGGCGGCAATTTCATCTCCATGATTCGTGAATGTTTCAGTGACCGCTTCTAAATTATTGTACGGTAGCACAATAGTTTGTTCAGCAAAACTAGAGGGGACTCCTGCACTGTCCGGATTGCCTAATGTAATGGCACCTGACCCGGCTTTAACGAGCAAGCTGTCGACATGTCCATGGTAGCAACCGGCGAATTTGATAATCTTATCACGACCGGTGTATCCACGGGCTAGACGGATTGCTGACATGGTTGCCTCAGTGCCGCTATTACACATGCGCACTTTTTCCACAGAGGGTACAACCTCACAGATCAGTTCGGCCATTTCCACTTCGGCTGGTCCCGGAGTGCCAAAGCTGGTGCCTTTCGCAAGTGCATCTGCAATCGCCTCCCTGATTTTAGGATGATCGTGCCCATGAATAGCAGGACCCCAGGTGCAGACATAGTCGACTAATTCTTGGTCATCGGCCGTGATCAGTTTTGCCCCCTTGGCTTGCTTGGTAAAAAAAGGAGATCCACCCACCGATCGAAACGCCCGGACGGGTGAATTTACTCCGCCTGGGATAAGTTTTTGGGCTTTTTCAAAAAGGACTTGGGATTGATTCATAAATAAATTTAGTTTTGATATTTTTGCACGATCGGCATTCTTCTTCCCACTCCAAATGCGAGTGGTGTGGTTTTGAGGGCAGGGGCGGCCTGTTTCCTCTTGTATTCATTGATGTCCACCAGGCGAATAATTTTATGCACAATTTCAGACGCGTGACCCATTGCAATGATTGACTTTATGGATTTTCCTTCTTCCACATAAGCGTGGAGAATTTCATCCAATTGTTCATAGTCTGGCAGGGAATCGCTATCCATTTGATCGGGACGCAATTCGGCGGAGGGTGGTTTATCAATTGTATTCTGCGGAATGATTTCGGAATCTTTATTTAAATACCTGGCGAGGGCAAAGACTTCGGTTTTCGGCACATCGGCGATTACGGCTAACCCTCCGCACATATCTCCATAGAGGGTACAGTAGCCGACTGCCAATTCACTCTTATTTCCAGTTGTCAGAAGTAATGCTCCAAACTTGTTGGACACCGCCATCAGTAATAGTCCCCGTGATCGTGCCTGTAAATTCTCTTCGGTCACATCCTCTTCCTGGCCCTCAAAAAGATTCTCCAACGCCTGATTGGCAGAAGAAACAAGAGAGCTAATGGGCAAGGTATGAAATTCAATTTCGAGGTTGTCAGCCAATTGACGTGCATCTTCTTTGCTATGCTCACTAGAGATTGCAGAGGGTAGACTGATTCCGATTACATTTTGGGAACCGAGTGCTTCGACTGCAATCGCTGCGGTGACGGCTGAATCAATGCCACCACTCAACCCGATGAGGGCTTTGGTGAACCCCGTTTTATGAGCATAATCCCTTACTCCTACAACCAAAGCTTTACGAAGGGATTCCTGTGCCGATGATTCAGTGGTTTCGAATGTTATGTTTTCTTCGATTTCATGAACTGCAATCGATTCCTCAAATGCCTTTGCCTGAAAAATGATTTCGCCATCTACTCCCATCGCCAGGGATCGACCATCAAAAACTAATTCATCGTTACCGCCAATTGAATTTACATAGCAAAGTGGACAGTCTACCAGTTTAACAACTTTGGATAAAAGTTTTATTCTTTGCTCCTGCTTTCCTTGGTGCCAGGGGCTGGCTGAAAGGTTGATCAATAAATCGGGCTTTTCTTCGCAAATCTCTGAAATTGGATTTTGTGAGTGAAGAGAGGAATCAACATTCCAAATATCTTCACAGATGGAAATCGCTACTTTTCGACCTTTAAATTTTCGGGTCAATGGTACTTTACCTGGACTAAAATAGCGGTCTTCATCAAAGACATCATAGGTTGGCAGGAGACGCTTCCGGAAGATTTGACTGATTTCACCGCCTTCGCACCATGCCGCAGAATTGTAAGCTTTTCGAAATGAAGAAGGCTGGGGGTCTATCTCGGCATACCCAATGAGGGCAGGAGTGGGACCCACTTGTTTGGCAAATTTAAGCAAAGCCTGATGGATGTCGGTAAGGAAGTTTTCTTTATGTAATAAATCTCTTGGTGGGTAGCCACAGAGGAAAAGTTCAGGGAAAATAATAAGATCCACGCCCTGACCGCATAGCTGCTCATAGGCATCCATTCCCAAGGCTAAGTTACCCTCAAGATCACCAACGGTGGTGTTCAGTTGAGCATATCCAATCCTCATCTCGTTGCTATTTGTTTAGAATTTAGCATAAACAACCTACAAGTATGGAAATTGATCAACAAAAGGCGAACCTGAAGCTATCAGGAACTTTTATTTTAGCCTCGGGTTCTCCCAGAAGAAAGGAATTATTATCGGAACTTGTTTCTGATTTTCAGGTCATTCCATCCACTGCAGAGGAAATAAAAATCCACCCGGAAGGCCCGGTTGCTCTTATTTCGGAGAATGCCAAAATTAAAGCAGGGGATGTTGCACGGGAATATCCAAAGGCATGGGTCTTGGGGGCTGACACTCTTGTTTTTCTTGAGGAAAAACCCTTCGGTAAACCCCGGGATATGGAGCAAGCCACCAAGATGCTTCTTACCCTCTCAGGAAAAACACATACGGTGGCTACAGGCATATGTTTAAAAAATATCTCCCTGAATAAAGATATCATCTTTTCCGAGGAAAGTTTTGTAACTTTCAAAAAACTATCCGGGGAGATGATAGAGGCTTACTTCCAAGTGGTAGACCCATTAGACAAAGCCGGCGCCTACGCCATTCAAACCAACCCTGATATGATTATCGAAAGGTGGGAAGGTTCCCTATCCAATGTCATCGGCCTTCCGGTCGAAAGACTACGCGAAGAATTAAAGCACCTAAACTTGGGAAGTTAGATCTCTTTCTGGATTATGAGAAACTTGCCCTCCAGCTTGACGAATTATATTTGCAATGGTTTGCTCTAAGAATGTGTAGACTTTGGCTGAGCATTTTATTAATCGGGGGATTACTCGGTTGTGGGGAATCGGATCAAAATTCTTCTGATGCAGAAAGGAATCCCAAGACTCCAAAAGAAGCTAAAGTCCCCCTTCAGTCAGAAAAACCATCACCCTTTAAGCCTCAGGGTATTCACAATGTTAAATTTGCCGGTATCGAAATGATATGGGTACCTGCTGGAAGTTTTCAGATGGGCAGTCCATTTAATAGTCCCGTTCGCATAATGGATGAAAAACCTCACAATGTGGAATTAACCAGAGGCTTTTATTTGGGTAAGTATGAGATTACACAACGCCAGTATGCGTTGGTGATGGAAGATAATGTGCAAGATTTAAAAACCCTCCCGAGTCGTTTTAAAGGCCCGAGTCTTCCCGTCGAACAGGTCAGCTGGAAAGATGTGCAGGAGTTTTGTGCCCGACTTACTTATTTGGAAAGGCGAGACCAACGTCTGAATAAAGGGTGGGCATATTGTCTACCTACTGAAGCGGAGTGGGAGTATGCTTGTCGGGGAGGGACGGCCACGCTTTATTCATGGGGTAATGAAATTTTTCTTAAAAATGCGGCCTACCGGGAAAGTGCCGGCAAAACCAGATTGATTGG
>NZEN01000061.1 GCA_002689665.1 Opitutia bacterium
TCCTCAGGATTTCCCCGTTCTTCGACATAAAGGTCGGACACCATCTAAAATAATTCCAGTTGAGAGGTGTCCTGATCTTTTCTCACGGGAGGCACGACCTTTTGCGGTTTTACCTTTTCGTTTTTCCTACTCTTCTCCCCCTGCTTCTTTTTTGGGGTCCCTCCATTTAAAGATTCAGGAGTTTTTTGCTGATCGATCTCTTTTTGTCCAGTTTCCAAATGACCGAGAATCTCCTTTGCCCTTTGTACGACTTGATCCGGCAGCCCCGCCAAACGGGCAACCTGAATCCCAAAAGATCTTTCTGACGCCCCGGGGGTTACCTGCCTGACAAAAATGATCTCATCATTCCATTCCTTCACCGCCACAGCAAAATTCTTCAGCCTCGGAAGTGTCTCAGAAAGGCGGGTCAATTCATGATAATGGGTAGCAAAGAGGGTTTTAGGACCGGCGACTCCATCCCCGTGCAGGTGTTCCACCACGGACCAGGCAATACTCAGGCCATCATAGGTACTCGTGCCTCTGCCAATCTCGTCCAAAACAATCAGGCTGTTGGCCGTACAATTATTAAGGATGTTGGCCGTTTCATTCATTTCGACCATAAAAGTTGAATTGCCCCTTGCCAGCTCATCCCCTGCCCCCACCCGCGAGAAAATCCGATCCACCACACCCATCCGGCAGGCTTTAGCGGGTACACCGCACCCAACCTGAGCCATCAGGGCAATGATTGCCACCTGACGAATAAAGGTAGATTTACCCGCCATGTTAGGGCCCGTAAGGAGGGCAATCTGATCATCCTCGGAGGATAACAAACAATCATTGGGAACAAAAGCATGAGTACCGGCAAGGCCGAGACTCTCTTGCTTGAGAACCAACTCAACAACTGGATGACGTCCCTGCTTAATTTCAAGCAGGGTGGAATCTTCCAAAAATTCAGGCATGCAATAATCTCTTTCCCGACAAAGTTTGCCCCAGGATGAGAAAAGGTCGATCTCGGCAAGAACCTGAGCCACAACTAAGAGATCTTCCGCATACTCCAGGGTTTGCTCCACGACTTCAATAAAGAGGCTTTGCTCGCGAGCCACGGCAGTTTCCTCTGCATTAAGAATTTCTTTCTCTTTTTGCCTGAGCTCGTCCGTATAAAAACGCTCGGCATTGGTCATGGTTTGCTTGCGAATGTAATGTTCGGGCACCAAGTGTAGATTGGCCTTTGTAACCTCGATGAAGTAGCCAAACGCTCCATTGTACTTAACCTTGAGGTTTGAGATACCGGTTTTTTCGCGTTCGCTTGTCTCAAGTTCAGTAATCCATCGTTTGCCCCCGGTAGCGAGTTCCCGCAAACCGTCAAACTCGAGGTCATACCCCTGGCGAATAACCGCTCCACCCTGCCCTTTGACATCGACCTTGATCTCTGCGGGCAAATCCTCTTCGAGAGCTTTATCCAAAAGTTCCCGCAAGGGGTCAAATGTTTTAACTTCCTGGGCAAGAGCCCGGATCGAATCCGCCCCACCCTCAACTTGCATGAGCGTCTCCCGAAGAACGGGTATGCCACGCAGCATGGTTCGTAAACCACCCATTTCTCTTGGCCTGGCCATACGATTCTGCAACCTTCCCAAAATTCTCTCAATATCACTGCCTGATTTTAAAATATCCGCAATTTTAGACACCAGGGACGGACGGGCACAGAACTCAGCCACGCATTTCTGCCGGCGAAGGATTTCCTCCAGATCTCTCTCAGGTGATCCCAGAAACCTTTCCAAAAGCCTGGACCCCGCGGCCGATGTAGTTTCGTCCATGACATCCAAAAGAGAACCCGCACGCGTATGGGATGTGGTTTTAAACACCTCGAGATTCCGCTGAGTGGCTGGATCCAAAAGTAAAAGATTCCCACCCTGCCATTCCTCTAGGGTTCTTAGATTCCCGGGCTTTCCTTTTAGTACATCCTCAGCATAGACAAGAACCGCACCGGCAGGCCCAAGCCCCGGGTTATCGACCTGTATACCAAAGCCCTCCAGGTTCATAACTCCGAGTGATTCCATCACCTCCCGGGCTCCCGATCGTTGATCAAAATCAAAGTCCGGCCTCTCGGTTCGGGTAACATCTCCCCAAAGTAAGGCCAGATCATCGGAAAACCTTCCGCTGACACCAAGAGCAGAAACTTTTTTCTCCCAACTCTCCGGTAAAAGAATTTCTCTCGGGCTGACACCACTTATGGTGGACAAAAAATCATAAGGGTCAGGGAAAACACCCATCTTAAATTGCCCGGTTGATAGATCCAGCCATGACGCGACCAGTTGCTTTTTTTCTACGGTCACGGCCAATAGAAAATGATTGGCCGCAGCATCCAATTGACGATCCTCCAAAACGGTACCGGGAGTAAGAATTCGGGTGATGCCACGTTTGACCAGTTTGCCGGTCTGGGCAGTCTCCAACTGATCACAAATCGCCACCTTGTGACCATGATTGAGAAGTTTGGTAAGGTATCCCTCAGCTGCGTGGAACGGTATCCCCGCCATCGGCATGTCATGCCTTTTGGTCAGGGTTATGCCCAACAGGGCGGCTCCCCGCTCTGCATCAACTTCAAACATTTCATAGAAGTCACCAAGACGAAAAAGAAGCAAGGTATCATCCTCGAGGCTCTCGCGTGCCTCGCGGTATTGCTTCATCATGGGAGTTTCACCTGTCGACTTTTTACTCATAAAAAAAGTCCCCTGATGCAAGACCCTAGACTACAAATGGTCAAGGGAATGTAATTCCCAAAAGCTCTAGAAATTCATTCCTAAGCCCAATTCAAAAAGGTGAGCATTCACACTATCAAAAGCGATATTTGAACCATTGTTTTCAGGAATCTCTGTCAAACGATAGCCAAGGAAAGCACTCAGCCTCTCCGAAAATGAGTAATCCAAAAGAAGGGAAAGTTCGTAACTAAAACCGGAATCGGATAAAACATCCAAAGAATTTGAACCTGCAATAACCATTTCGTGGGAGTGATTTACTGATGTATAGCCCAGGCCAAAAGAAGCTTCGAAAGATAATTTCTGATTTAAGGGCACCGTCACCCCAACATTTGCAGTCAAAGATGTTGTTTCCACATCACCAGCAACAGAAATCCCTTTAATACCCGGAACAATTTCTGAATTTGAAAATTCCTGATGAGTGTGGCCAAAACGAGCGGACAAAGTCCAATTCTCGATACGGCGCCCCACCACCACACCAATCCCCTGACCAGGCTTTCCTGGCAATGAATAATTGACTCCTTTAACAACAGAATCAAATGGTGCCTGAAAAACAAAGGATGGCCGCAGGTAATAGGTTCCCTTCAACTCTTCCGTGGTCGATTGCGAGAACAGGGTTCCCTCCCCCACTTTATCTTCGTACTGCTTAGCGGGAGTTGTTTGATTACTCTCTTCGGGCCCCGGCAAAGCATCATAAGAATCTTGCACACTATTTCCAGCACTTGATTTTACAGAATTTTCAGCGGGAGAGATGGCATTTTTATCTACTGGTAGTAAATCAATGGATTCTTCGGCACGGGGCTTGATAATGCTGACTGGCTCACTCCCCGTAAGTTCAGCCATTTTTCTGGACAATTCAATCGCTCGAAATTCCATGCGCCGAAAATATTCATCCCGGTCTGCCGTTCCACTTTGCGCAAAAGCTGAGATGTAGGATAACTTGAAGAGCAATAGCAGGCTTATTACTTTTTTATACTTCATGGGCAGGTTGAATTTCTAAAAGCTTAACTGGATACCGTAACTGACTAATGTTTCGGAAGACTTGGTAAAAATGAGTTCACGGACAATTTCTTGTTTATTCTGTGTTGAAAAAAGGTCGCTGTCCTGAACATAATTAATCACTTCTGTAGAATTGGAAAATGCTGAAATTGTGACAGCAGCCCTTTGTATTTGGAAAACTTCAGAAGAAACAACTTCCTTGGTGGCGTAATCTGTCATCAGCGACCAACCACCGGGCTCATTAACTCCTCCCTGCCATTGCATCCATTTGGAAAACTCGTTGACATATATGTAATCAAAATAAGATCGCCCCGTCCAAAACCATCCCAAAGACTCACTCCAGCACCAAGCGGTTGCATTGAGTAATGCATCGGGGTCAGCCAAGTAGATCCACCCCATCTTTTCATGTAAAGCCCAACCATTGGCTTCCAAATAAAAATACCCAAATTCTGCAAAGTATTTCCACCCCGGCAATTCAGGTGATTGGGTAACATTTATTTGAACGGGAGCTTCCGCAGTTAATTCGCCATCTGAAACAGTGTATACGACTGTAACAGGTCCAATAAAACCAGATGGAGGAGAAAATATAAATTGATTCGAGCCACGACGGAAGGGCCCTTCAGATGTGGAAGGCAGAGATAAACTCCAATCATAAGCCGAGAGATCATCCATAGTGCTGTTCATTTCAATGCGCCAGTCCACAATCTCCAGAATTTCAGTGGCATTATCATCCGGCAAGGAAGTGTCATTTTCCAAGACAGGCAAAGGTAAAGGCTCGCGGTTTGCAAAAGTGTAGTCATAAGCGTCGCCCTGTAGAAGGGGTGGGTCATTGACATCCGAAACTGTCACCTGAACTTGGAAATTTGCGAAAATATCTCCTTCTTTAATCTGCAAGGTAAATGAATCAGTACCGAAGAAATCGGGATCTGGTTGGTATGAAAAATTTTCACCACCAAGGTTGGTTACTGTTCCGTTAGCTGAATTTTGTGCTATTGATAATTGAAAAGCCTCCTGTTCGGGATCGGTTATATTAAAATCAAGGGAACCAAAATTAAGAACGGCATCCTCATTTAGACTTAAGGCGGTATTAGTGTACGAAGGAAATTCGTCCACATCAGTAATGCTAATAACAAACTTTTGAGTACCTGAATCATAGAGCGGATCGCTAAGGTTAACAAATACTTCATAGGTTCCATCAGGTAGACCGGTTGGACCGTAAGATAGATCAGAAGGTTTCTCAAAATCTGGCATTAGACCGGACTTAAAACTCAATTCTCCGCTCAAAGGATCAAGATCGAAAAATTGAAAATCAGGAGATGTCGGATCGAGATAAAAAACAATGGANGAATTGAAATCATCGGTGGCATTCAGATCAATTGCTAGNTTCCGATTCTCGGGTANNNAATNATTACCACCAGTAGTTNGCCAAACTGGTTGCTGATCATTTACATTGNCGACTTCAACAAAAACGGNAATGACTNGCGTNTGCACCTGATCGGTTACGGAAAGCTTGAATTCATAGATATTATCNGCATCAAAATCCAGGGGNNNTTCATAGTCAGGAGCACNGATAAATTCAATNNTATCNANGGAGTTGATTCTAAAGATTGATGAATCCTCNCCGGGCAATATGGTTTTGNTGACAGTACTGCCATCCGCATCNGTNACATTTAATTCAAGCACGGAAAATTGATTTTCNAATACAGGAATTTTATAAACTCCATTGAGTTCTTNATTATGAACAACTGGTGCAGTGTCATTCAGGTTCGNCAAATCAATGGTCANATTCTGGTCAACATTGTAAGAACCATCCGAAACCCTCACGCTCACGAGGAATTGGTTATCCCCATCGACTGAGCCGGGATTCTCATAATCGGGTGATGTCTGAAAACTCAAACTACCATTTGAAGAAAGCGCAAAAAGCCCATCATCAATTCCACCATTAAAACTCCAGTTAAGATTATCGCCATCAGCGTCAGATGCTAAAAGGTTTGTAACTGAAACCTGATTTTCATCGGTAGTGAAGGCAGATGAAGTATTTATTACAGGAGAATTGTCATTCAAGTTTTGGACCTCAACAGTCAAGGTGTGAAAAACCGATTTAGTACTTCCGTCTGCCCCCAGTGAGTCTGCTTTGATAATCACCTCATATTCGTTGGGTCCAAATCCTGGCGCACTGCTGGCGAGGGAGATTTCATAATCTGGCGGATTTTTGAACCATAGGCTAGGCGTCATATTTGGACGAAATTCAAAGAGCGATTGGTCTTTTCCTCCTGACACTGAAAATTTCATATCATCCAGACGATTGTCAAAGTTGGCTAACTTGGGAGAAAGAACACTNCCNTTGNTNGAATTTATGGAATCAANNAAATTTAAATTACCGATGCCGGAATTTTCAAAAAATTCCAGGTTACCAGTCTGGCTAATGGTAATTAAGTCGATATCTTCATCGTTATCCAAATCTCCGGTATCAAAATAAGAAATTAAATTTCCGGCACTAAAGTAAATGGGGTTCGCGTAGCTTAGTGGGTTAGTCGAGGAATTAATCAGAACAATATTCTGACTAAGAAAACCATTACTGGTGCGGTCAACACTGGCAACAATATCAGCTCTCTCATCACCATTCATATCAGCTATCTTTATGCGATAAGGTTTGCCATTGGGGTCGTTATAAATACTGACCATTGAATTAAATTGACCGTCTCCTATGTTCTCTATCAATGAGACATTCGCATCCGTAGCCAAAATAATATCAGCATCACCATCACTATCGATATCTCCATTATCAAAGTCATAAATTGAAGTACTGAANTCNGCGGATGATAAAATCTCCTGAGGAGTATCAAAAGTACTGCCCCCGTTATTNTTGATCCACAACAAACGGGAAGCACCATCTGCGGANANNAANACATCAATCAATCCATCACGGTTAATATCTGAAAACTTTAGGGTTTTGAGCTGTGTGCTGTTAGTAAAGGAAGCAAGCTCATTTGAACTGCCTCCTCCGATCAGAGGATTAAATGAAGGAGCCAAAGGATCAGAACCATCCCACGCCCAGGCNAGTATTCTTCCATTNGTGGAATCAAGTGCCACCACATCAGGNTATCCATCGCCNGATAAATCGTTCACCAAAATCTGCGAAACCGTTATTGTACTNGANGAAACCNATATGGGNGGNTCAAAGAGATTATTGCCNGCGTTCAGAAAGACTCTTAGNAGATTTGTACTNTTGAGTTCAAGAATGTCATCCAATCCATCCCTATTGAAATCGGCTACCTGTACTGCCTTNGCACCGATAAATTGATGAAGCAAAGTGCCATCCGAATACGGGTCAGATATATGATTTGAATGATTTTGATAACGAACCTCCTTGCCGTCCACCACATAAACAAGATCAGGATATGAAACATTATGGTCTTCATCAGTCGCATTAAATGTAAGCACCAGTGAACTGTTTTCCATCACAGATACTCGGGAAGACCCTTCACGGTCAAGGGTTGGCGGATCATTGGCATTAAGTACATTTACCACCAAGTCACTGGTTACCTTTGAAGTACCACTACTTTGTGCAAAAACCCGGACCTCATAAGAGTTATTTATCCCATTATCCTGAGGGTTCTCGAAGTTCCTGGGGGATATCAGAAAACTAAGTTCTCCTGTTGCCTGGTTTACTGAGAAATACTCGTCATCCTTAAATCCTTGCTCAATTCCATAAGTCACCACATCACCTTCCGGGTCTGTTCCGGTGAGAGTTGTGATAAACTGATTTTCTTCGGTTACTGAATAACTGGTGGATGGCTGAAAAACAACTGGTTCATTCTCATCCGTAATAACGACTAAGATTTTGTGTGAAGAGGTTAAAATTGGCGAACCGTTGTCTGTTGCATTCAGTTCCAAATGGAAACCAGCCTTTACTTGGGAATCCGTCGAATCGGCCCACCATGAAGTTCCGTTTAAAATCGCTGTTGAATTCACCAAGTTTGCCGGATTTTCATAATCAATCGCTTTGGCAAGAGTTATTTGCCCGGTAACCGGATCAACATTGAAAGGGCTGGAAGAATTCGTGGTAAAGTCTGGGTTTGTAAGATTGAAATCGGACAACATTCCCAAACTGTATGTAAAAGAATCACCCTCGGGGTCTGTGCAGTTAGGATCATAAACCAAGGTCGAATTTTCCGGAATGTCTACCCGGGTAAAAAATCCGGATTTATGAAGAAATGGATCAGGTATAGACAAATTCGCATTATCCGTGNAAACCGGAGGTTCATTTACATTTAAAACGATAACCTCCAGAGCATAAGCATTCGAGTAACTGAGACCATCATCAGAAACCTTGATATCCAACAAGTACCGGTTATCCGTGTTATGATCCTTGGGCTGTTCTCTATTCGGTGCATCCTGAAAATACAGGGAACCATTCTGCTCAATGTAGAATAAACTGCTATCCGTGCCTGAAATGTACCAATTATGCTCACTGGCAAGNGAACTCGATGTTCCATCGATACTGTCATTCGCATCAAAATCTATTACAAACCTGTTACCCTCATNAATGTTAATCATAGTGGATGNACTGTTATCCGCCCTTTCCACAACCGGAAAATCATTCACCTCTTCGACTGTCACATTGAATGTAATGGAACCNCTGAGCCCGCTTGCGTCCGTGGCTGTAATCGTAAAAGTGTCCGTGCCAAAATAATTTGCATCAGGTTTATAATAAATCAACCCAGCATTACCTGAAACAATAACCGATCCAGAACTAGGCTGTGCACCTGCTGACCAGTTGGTTATTACAGAGGTAGACCCTCCATGTACTCCTGGATCATATGCCTGNAATCCATCTAAATCTGCACTCCACTTGGCGGACCAGGAAATGGGGGTCTCATCCTCAGAAATTACCACAGAAATTGCAGAGTTTATGAAGTTGCCGTTTTTATCGACAAAATACGGGGGCTCATTGATCTCNACATAAATCCATTGATCGACCGTTTCTCCGGTGCCCGTCTCAGTTGCCCGCACCTGAAACCTATATAATCCATCCGCAGAGTTGAGATTTGCAGAGCTTATGCCGGTTGATGGTGCAATTTGACCACCGCTACTTACAGTGAAGTATGCACTGTCATAACCCGTTACNTCTGAAAATGTAAAAGCTACACCAGGAATATCCGCATCGCTCGCGGAAAGGGTGAGGAAACTACTTGTGGACCCGCTCCCAACCACAATTGGATTAGAACTGGTAATTGCAGTAATCGAGGAATCAAAAACAGGTGCGTCAGCAAGAGATGTAATGCCTACAGTAAAAACAGTCTCGGTGCTATTAACTCCATCCGAAACTCGTAGGGTAAAAGAATCCTGCCCGGATTCATTCGCATCGGGTGTATAATTTAAATACACTCCACCACCATTACTNNCCTGAGGGGAACTGACTAAAGTTTGCATTNCAGAGTCTAAAGACAAATNAGCAGTTCCTTTCGATGGAGCTGTGCTNAAAGACCAAGTTAATGTGGTGGAGGTTTCCGGATCNGTTGCACTAAAAAAGGGATAACTNTTATTATGACTGTGGTACCAGGAATCTACATCAGAGGGTAAAATTGCATCTTCACTTATGGTTTTCGAATAGGTAGATGGTCCGCTTAGCAGGGGTGGTTCATCCACACCATTAATTGAAACATTGATTGCTTGATCAACGGAAGCATTTCCGTCATCAGCTACAATTTTGATCTGATACATGTTTGGAGTGCCACCAGTCTGGCTTGGACTCTCGTAATTAAATCCACTGGGGATTTTCGATTTTAATGGGTAATCATCCTTTCCGTCAGAATTTAAGTCTGCAGCACTACCCGTATCAATTGTAAACTGAATTGAATCACTAAAGTTATTATCCAACGAAGGAACAACAGGAGTTCCATCGGCATCCACTACATTTACATATCCAATCAATTCTTCATTTTCATCCACTGAAATCTGAGAAACAGAACTGAAATTTTTATTCAAAATGACTAACTGTGGAGGATCATTTACAGAAGCAACATTAATAGTAGCTTGTCCCGTAATCTGAGTAAAGTCTNTGGAATTTGTGGCAGTCCAGTCAAATTTCAGAGTTCCATTATAATCCACTATNCCCTGAAAAGTAAAGGNTCCGTCAGAATTCAAATGAAAAGATAAATAGTGGGGTNCTTTACTTACATCAGTCGATTCATANGGCGNATNTGTGATTACAAAATTTTGGGNCCCGNTGNANNCTATTGTGGAACTAANTGTNTCATCCTCATTTACANTAAATGAAGGAGTTGTATNAGCCACNATAACATGACTTAGAGTCATGTATATGAGGAAATTCGAAAACAGCCTGAAGNAAGACATNGCGGGCATNATTTTTTTTCTAAAATTTATTCCCCTTTGGCAACCATGAATCTCCCCTTCTNGTTNTTGAAAACTGAAAAGAATATNCACTCTTTCAAATACTGAAGCGATATTTTTGAAGCCATCATTTAATGACTTGCCTCGATTGTNTNGTTCGNTTCATGATTCTTNNNCATGAATGCCCAAAATTCAAACTCNGNCGNCTACTGGAAAAAAAGCCTCAGCCTGGTAGCCAAACTTCTNAGNGTTTGGTTTATCGTATCTTTTGGATGCGGAATCCTTTTCAAGGAACAGCTTGACCAGTTTTCAATTGGAGGCGCCCCGCTCGGTTTCTGGATGGCCCAGCAGGGATCAATCATATGTTTTGTTATCTTACTCATCCTTTACGCATATTTTATGAACAAGCTGGATAAAGAGCATGGCTATGAAGAGGAGGGAGAATAATGGATCAGACGACCTGGAACTTCATCTTCATCGGTATCACCTTCGGGGTGTATATCACCATTGCGATCTGGTCGCGGGCCGCTTCCACCAAAGAATACTATACAGCAAGTGGTAGCGTTTCTCCCTTCGCCAACGGTATGGCCACCGCAGCCGACTGGATGTCAGCCGCCACTTTTATCTCCATGGCAGGCGGAATTGCTGCAGCCGGATACGGGGCCTCCAAATTCCTGATGGGATGGACCGGTGGGTTTGTTCTCCTAACTACCCTGATGGTCCCCTATCTGCGAAAATTCGGTAAGGCGACCATCCCTGACTTTATTGGTGACCGCTACTATTCAGACGCCGCCCGACTGGTGGCGGTTATCTGTGCTATTTTCATCTGCATGACCTACATTATGGGGCAAATGCGAGGGGTCGGGATCGTTTTCTCACGCCTCTTTGATATCGAAATTTGGATGGGGGTTATCATCGGAGCCGGTATTGTCTTCTTTTACGCTGGACTCGGAGGAATGAAAGGGATCACCTACACCCAAGTTGCCCAGTATTGCGTAATGGTCTTTGCGTACACCATTCCAGTGTTTTTCATTTCTTTAATAATAACCGGTAATGCCATTCCCCAATTTGGACTGGTGGGAGATTATATAAAAGATGGGACTGAGAATGCGGTACCGCTGATTGACAAGATTAATCAAATCTCAGTCGATTTGGGCTTTTCCAAATACACCGAAAACACCAGTAATACTCTTGATCTGTTCTGTATCACTGCCGCCTTGATGGTGGGTACCGCTGGCCTACCGCATGTGATTGTCCGCTTTTTCACTGTAAAAAATGTCAAAGCAGTCCGTAAATCCGCATACTGGACTCTCAGTTTCATCGCTATCATATATCTGACAGCACCAGCCTTGGGTATGTTTGCCCGGACCAATTTCATTGAGGAAATAAACCAGAAAAAATACCAGGAAGCCCCCGAGTGGTTTAAAAACTGGGAAGACCAGGGAATGATTGCCTGGGTGGATAAGAACAACGATGGAATCATGCAATACCGTGCTGGTGATGTGTTTAGCGGAAAACCATCCTATGATGACTCAACCAGACAAGATGGTTCTCCGCGTATTGTCACCAACCAACTTTCTACCACTGAAAATGAAGTTTATTACGACAAGGACATTATTGTGCTGGCCAACCCGGAAATGGCTGGACTTCCCCAATGGGTGATTGCCCTAGTGATGGCTGGATGTGTGGCTGCCGCCCTCTCCACAGCGGCGGGCTTACTGCTTGTCCTCTCGACCGCAATCTCACATGACCTGATGAAAAAAATCATCAATCCTGGCATTTCGGATCAGCAGGAAATGAAGTACGCCCGAATCGCTTCCTTTGGTGCCTTGGCGGTCGCAGCCTATTTCGGAATCAACCCGCCATCCAGTTTCGTTGCCAAAACGGTGGCCTTTGCTTTTGGACTGGCGGCATCCTCCTTCTTTCCCACCCTGATCATGGGTATCTTTTCCAAGAAAATAAACAAAGAGGGAGCGATTGCCGGAATGATCTGTGGAATCGGTTTCACCATGTCCTACATCATTTATTTCCAATTCCTCACTGATTCCAAGGAATACTGGTTTGGAATCTCTCCGGAAGGGATTGGATTTGTGGGAATGTTTATCAATTTCATAATCGCCTTTGCCGTAAGTTCGAAGACTTCCCCTCCGCCATCCGAGGTTCAGGAAATGGTGGAAAATATCCGAATCCCCAAAGGTGCCGGCAAAGCAACTGGTCACTGAGGTATTTTTAGCCTGAGCCTTTTCAGAAAAAAAGTTCCCCCAAGAGTATTTCTCTTTACACAATCAGACGGCTTGAATTGGATTTGGATAATAGTACACAAAATTTCTTAGGACAGTTGAATCGCCCATACAATCCATGATCGAAACACGCAGAAAATTCCTCGCCCAATCCTCTATCTTTACCACCTTTGCGATAAGTGGCACGAAGTCATCCGGCAAAATCATCGGGGCCAATGAACGGGTCAATGTTGCCGTTTGCGGAATCAAGGGACGCGGTGCCTCTCATATCGGTGGGCATGGAAGGCAAAAAAATGTTACCATTTCCCATTTGGTTGATCCCGATTCACGACTGTTTGAAGGCCGCAAGAAGTTCGTCCAAAGCAAATTCAAAAATACCCCTAAGTGTGTTCAGGATGTTCGAAAAGTTCTCGATAATAAAGAGGTAGATGTGATCTCAATCGCCACGCCGAACCACTGGCACAGCCTGATGTCAATCTGGGCATGCCAGGCAGGGAAAGATATCTATGTCGAGAAGCCTCTGAGTCACAATTTATTTGAAGGCCGGAAATTGGTGGAAGCGGCCAAAAAGTATAAATGCATCGTTCAGCACGGTACCCAAAATCGTTCCCTTCGTAAATGGTCCGATCTCGCCAAAGAGGTCGCATCCGGCAAAAATGGAAAATTGGAAGTCGCTCTCGGCACCTGCCATAAGAGAAGAGGATCAATTGGGTTTAAGGATACTAAGAGTCCTCCGAGTGAACTTGATTTTGATGTCTGGACCGGGCCAGCCGCGAAGGAAGATTTCCATGACAACCTCGTTCACTATAACTGGCATTGGTTTTGGAATTATGGAAACGGAGATATTGGAAACCAGGGTGTCCACCAGATGGATATTGCCCGGTGGATGATTCCCGGTGCCGTATGGCCCAAGAGTGTTATCTGCTTTGGCGGTCGCTTTGGCTACAAGGATCAGGCGGAGACCGCAAATACCCAGCTTGCGATTTTTGATTATGGGGAATCCCTACTCGTTTTTGATGTCCGCGGATTATCGGGGAAATCAAACATGGGGGTTTCCAATCATGTGTACTTCGATAAAAACGCTAAGCAGAAAAATACCACCAGCCATGGTTTAAAAGGAATCAAGGATCCTCTGGCGGATCGTGGAAAGGTCGATATTTTTGAAAACTTTATCGAAGCGGTTCGTAACCGAAAAGAGGAACACCTCGATGCTCATGTATATGAAGGACATGTGTCCAGCGGATTGTGCCACTTAGCCAATGTATCCTACCGTCTCGGGGAAAAATCTTCCTTCAACAAGAAAAACAAATCCTTTGGTTCCAACAAAAAAGGCTACGAATATTTTGAGCGGATGCAGGAACATCTGAAGGAAAACGGACTCAACCTCAAGGAAACTGACTACATCGTTGGTAGAAACCTCGAATTTGATGCCAAGACCGAAACGATCAAAAAGGATGACGAGGCCAATGCACTATTGAGCCGCAACTACCGCTCCCCTTACATTGTTCCCGATAAAGTATAAATTTTATTTTAGCAAAAAGTCGTCGATCAATAACGTGTCAATCTTGGCTACCTGATCGATGAAATGGTAATTTAAGGCTAAATTTACTTCGCTTTTCTTAATATCGGCAACAGATTTAGCGATATCCACATCATCCATATTCGAGGAGTATTCCTGTAGTTGAACCAACGAATTTTCATAATGCGTGCTTAAATTTTCTATTTCCTTTTGTGACGCACCATTTTGTGCTCTCGCCGAACTGACTACATCCAGAAATCTTTCAAAATCATCCAAACTAAAGTCATCTAATGCCCAAATGGTATCAGGAGTCGATAAATCAATCGCAATCGGATCGTATTCAATTTCATAACTTGCATTCCATCCTGTGCCCGTTCCTGTTTGACCAAATTCGTTTACGATTAATTGCATAGTGGTCGATTTGTTACCATTCCTTCCAAATTCAATAACATCGGTTCTTTCACCGGAAATTGCTGGTAATGAGACTGGTAGTTGCCTTGAAGATGTCTGTGCAGGCGAGTCATAAAGCTCAACCCATGGATTACCACCACTACCGCCATTATCACTTATCCCATAAACTTTTTCGTGAATAACCTCACTGCCATGAATAATTTTAAAATGATCAGTTACAGACATGGGATTTTGTTTCCATGTGATTTCGCCCGCATGATTAGCAAGATTAATGATATTTCTATCTTCTCCTGGACCACCTGAAGCATTAGAAGAACCAGCTTCTACCGGAATACTCGCAGTTCCGGTCAAATCATCAAAAATTCCTGTTCTTTCGATCCGAATAACTCCTCCACCCTCTTTGTTGTAACCGTTAAGGTCGTTAGGATCCTCTGCCCTTTCGATTAAAGTGGGGTCAGATTCAAGGGCAAACAGACTGACTCCATTGTATTTCAGACTTTTCATTTCACGAAGTTCGAGCTGAAGACTACGAAACTCCTCATTGTACATATCTTTCTCTGAATCTGTAAGTAGGGGTGATAAATAAGAGGTTTTTATCTCTGTGCAGCGTTGGATAATATCTCCAACTTTGACCATTGCAGAATCCTGGGTCTGTAAAAAAGACAAATTATTTTGAATATTTCTACGCGTGTGTTCGAGATTGGCTAATGTCTGCTTGTTCCTGGCAACAGCACTTAATGAACCGGCGTCATCATTGGGGTTCACGCTCTTTTCCCCATGGGACAAAAGTCTAGTCATTTTATTGAGGACAACAGACTGCCGGTTAATATTGGAAACAACCATTCCTTGGGCGTAGCTAGTATTCATTATCGAAAAATATTAAACTATATTATCGACCAAAAAAATTCTTTCTTTAACGAAAAATGTATCTTTTATCAGTAATTATTAACTACCTTAGGTTCAGTATCCCAAAGTAAATAAATCGGATATTTAATCGTTTCGGAAAAGTAAGTCAGGATCCCACGGTCAGATTTCCACCAGTTCTTGGCATTAAATATATCATTGTCCGCTCCTGCTACCTGCACTTGAATCCCACTATTTTTAAAAACTTTTTCAAAAGCACAGAATGCCCGACGAGTATGAAAATGGTCTGTAACAATGATGAGCCTTTTCCAGTCATTTTCTTTGGCATAGTATAGAGCATCTGCTGCTTCATCAAATGTGGAAGTAGCCCCGCCATCCTGACTCGGCAGCATTTTCCAGTTTATCTTCTTTTTGATTTCCGAGGAAACGGCCTTGGCGAAATCCAGATTACTCACAACTAAGTGACTAAATTTGGCGTTCGAAGATTTTTGTTCCGTCAAAAATAACTCCCGACCATATCCTTCCGACCATAGCCGGATCGATTCCGGTACCCGCGTCAGCTTACCTCCTGATAGACAAATAATAGCATCGGCATCTTTTTCAGCATTACTGATTTCAAAAAACCGGGCATATCCGGTCAGAATGAAAGAATGAAAGAAAACCAGCAACAACAGGAATACCACCACACCTGCTAAAACCTTAACCAGCTTGCTCCTCACCTATTCTTTTATCTTTAAAATTCCTTCGATTTCGACTGCGGCTCCTCCGGGTAGTCCGGAAACCCCATAAGCACTGCGTACCCCCACGCCCAAGTCTTCACCCCAAATTTCCTTAAACAGTTCACTGCATCCATTGATTACCTGGGGATGCTCGGTATACGAATCGACCGCGTTGACCATTCCTAATAATTTTACGACCCGTTCGATCCGGTCAATACTGCCAAGGTGGGCAGTGACCGATGCCAAGATATTAAGCCCCACAACACGGGCAGCTTCCTTGCCCTTTTCCGTGCTGAAATCAGCTCCGAGTTTTCCGGTGATCATAGTGCCATCATCCTGAAGAGGAAGGTGTCCGGAAAAGTACAATAGATTTTGATCGAGCATAACCGGTTTATACAGACCCGCCGCTTTGGGTGCGGATGGAAGCACAATGCCAAGTTCAGAAAGTTTTTCAGTTGGTTGCATCGCGACAGGCTAAAGAAGATTCCTTACCATTCAAGTTTCGAAATAGGGA
The DNA here is from genome assembly GCA_002689665.1 of Opitutia bacterium. Lineage (GTDB taxonomy): Bacteria > Verrucomicrobiota > Verrucomicrobiia > Opitutales > Seribacteraceae > Seribacter. Next base: position 16,356 of record NZEN01000061.1, read on the forward strand.
GTCCACATTTCAGCATTGCCCCAAATCTAGAAATTGATTGCAAAGGGTAGATGTCTTTTCCCAAAAAATTAACCCGTCGCTCTGTTTTACAGGGCAGTGCTCTCGCCGGAGCCTTAACTGCCACAGCCCCCCTCGCCCAAGCCGATCATCATGGCAAATCCAAAACCCAGGGTCTACTTTCAGATGGAAGCACCATTCTCTTTCAGGGAGATTCGATTACGGATGCAGGCCGTAACAAAAAGAATCAAGTGGCCAACAAACAGGAAGCGTTTGGTCGTGGATACGCCTGGATGGCCGCCTCCCAACTTCTCATCTCGCAACCTGAAAAAAAATTCACCATTCACAACCGTGGGATTTCCGGAAATAAGGTGCACCAACTAGATGCCCGTTGGGATAAAGACTGCCTAGACCTCAAGCCTGATGTGCTCAGCATCCTGATTGGGGTCAATGATATCTGGCATGGACTGAACGGCAGATATGATGGCACCGTCAAAACTTATGAAGATGATTACCGTCAACTGATCGCCAGGACTAAAAAACAATTACCCAAGGTGAAACTAGTCATCTGTGAACCTTTTGTGCTCAAGTGTGGGGCCGTCAAAGACAATTGGTTTCCAGAATTTGACCGGTATCGGGATGCTGCCAAAAGAATCGCCACGGAAAACCAGGCGACCTTTGTTCCTTTTCAAAGCATGTTTGATGAAGCCATAAAATATGCTGAGCCCAAACACTGGGCAGGTGATGG
>NZEN01000062.1 GCA_002689665.1 Opitutia bacterium
TTATGCCGACCGTTTTTCGTGGGTGGAACAAGAAGAGTGGACCAGCCCAAAGACCGGTCTGACTTATCCGACCCATGTAAAAATTGAGGTGGATCACCCACAAAAAGGTGAACAGGTTTACCTGATTGAGCCATTGGTGGAGAATCAGGAGTTTTATGGATTGCAGGCTGATAATGCTTACTGGGAAGGAGCCTGTCGTGTAATGAATGTTGAAGGTGAAAAAATTGGGCGGGCGTACTTGGAATTAGCCGGTTACGGAGGAGGCTTGGGTGCCCGTCTCAATTAAGACCCACGCTTCTGATTACTTACCAGGTTTGTATCGGAAAAAGCACCCAGTATTAAATTGAAACCTCCGTTGGGTGGAGTGATATAAAAAAGTGCAAAAGAAGATTTTTAGCAATATTGGCATGTATTTTGCAAAATCGTCATAAATCATTATCACAACCTTATGCATAATAATTTATACAAAGAAAATTGGGGTTACATTTTGGTGCTATGTGCCTTGATGATGGCCTTGCTTTGGATTTCAGACTTGATGGTCTGATCCCTACCATTCCCGCATTCTCGTACCTCAGATCAGTTCTTGGAATGAGTTTGTATCGCCAAATTTTTAAATATTGTCGAATGCTGCTCTTTCGGTTGTGCCAAAACATCCTCAAACGCTTTGATCAATCCAGCCTGTAGATCAATTAGTCGGCGGGTTGAGAATTTTTTCAACAACGGAACCAGTCTTCCCAGGAACCACGGGTTTTGAGAAAATACATTCAGGGTAGTCTTTTCGGCAGGATTCGAAAAATGTTTGAGGTATTTGTTACCAATCCTTTCGAGCTGATCCTTGCCCAGTCTTTGATTTGGGTCAAGTTCAGCTCCATCGACCAAAACCCGTAACTGGATAAGTAGACGATTACGATTCTGCAGGGTAGCAAGAAGAGGGCGGGCGTCTTTTCCCTGAAAGAAATGACGGTCGATTGCATCAAGTGCCCAGTCCAGTTTTCCGGAGAAGAAAGCCTCCGATGCCTCGAAAAAATCACCTTCACCAAAGTCGGGCACCATATCGATAATCATTTGCTCGGTAATTTCGCCCCCGTCCGCACCTATATAGGATGCCAGTTTTCGTGTTTCCTCAACTCCCATTCTCGGATGTGCTCCAATCTTGCCAGCCAGGTATTCCAATGCGCCGGGTCCAAAACTTACGCCATACTCCTTGGCGGTTTCATCAACCAAGCGACGAAAGGCCACATCTTCTTTTTCCTGCTTGGCCACATCCTGATAAGTGGAGTTTTTTTGTAACCACTTAACAAATGTATGATTCCGATGAACTGGGCATGCGGAAAGTACTAATTTTGATTCTCCAAGATTACCCAGAAAAGATTTAAAAGACTCGAGGGCGTCCTTGGTTCCCTGGGCTGCCCCGGTTTTTGTTTGATTTAAAAAATTGGCCTCATTAATCCAAACGAGTTTACCACCTCCAAACAAGGACAGGGTTTCTCCTGCGGATTTGGCTTCCTGTAAAATGCGTTCCACATCTTCCACTCGGTCTGCCCGTCCATCTATGATTTCCCTGGATAAATCGTCCGAAAATTCTTCGCAAAGGGTATCAAACAATTCTTTCGCCTTTTGGCGGACCAAATAATCATCATCACCAAGAACAACGAGCAGGGATTCTTTCGCCATTGGATGTGGAAGAGAAAAAAGTTAAATTTCGAATTGCCCAGATTCGGCTGCAGCGAAAACTTCTTCCAATTTATATTTTCTGAGCTTTCGGCGCATCCAGTCAAGAGCGGCGGTGGCGGCTCTTCTACGATTGGACGCCCGGTCGCCCCTGAGTTGCAATTTTTTGGCCCATACACCAATGGGAGAGGCATATCCTAAATAGATTGAACCGACCGGAAGTACTTGGGTGCCTCCGGATGGGCCGGCAAAACCGGTCACACTCAGTCCGTAATCAGCTCCATATTTTTCACATGCTCCGGTAGCCATGGCGATCGCCACTTCCTCACTGACTGCACCATGCTGTTCGAGCATGCTCTCCGGTACATCAAGCATTTGCACTTTGGCATCATTATGATAGCAGACCGCACCGCCTTGGAATACCTTGGATATTCCGGGTATCTCGGTGAAGTGTGAGGAAAGCAACCCACCGGTACAGGATTCGGCAACGGCCAAGGTCTTATCGAGTGAGCGTAATTCACGAAAAATGATTTCGGCCAGTGTACGTTCACCAAAGCAGGCAAAATCTTCTCCCAGCTCTTTACGGCATTCATCTCCGATTTGATGAAGAGTCTCTTCGGATAGTATATCTGAATCCAGTGAGCTTAAACGCAGATCCACCATTCCGGCATGGGCACAGTATCCGACCACCAAGCCTTCCTTGTTTGCTAGGATGGGTTCAACTTTCTCGGCCAGAGCAGATTCACCAATTCCCGCGGTTCGTAGTTGCAGATAGCAATCGACCTCAGGGAAAATGCCTTCTGCCTGCAGTTTGGGCACCACCAACTGTTCAAACATCGGATGCATTTCACGGGCAGGGCCAGGAAGCATAACCAAAATTTTACCTTCTTTCTTTAAATAGAGTCCAGGAGCAGTCCCGTATGGATTGGACAGAACTTCAGCAGAGGCAGGACGATAGGATTGCCGGTTGTTACTCTCAGGCATCGGCCGCTCGAGGAGTCGAAACCTTTCGCGAATCGCATTTTCCACTTCCGGGTCGTAAACTAATTCCTCTCCAAGTACTTCGGCGATGGTCTCGCGGGTAAGATCGTCACTAGTCGGACCAAGTCCTCCAGTGGTAATTACGAGATCAGACCTCTTCCAGCAATCTGCGAAAAAAAGACGAATGTCATCGGCCTGATCACGAATTACCAAATTGGCAGCCGGCTCGATCCCGTGGTGGGCAAGTTGTCGGCCAAGATAAGTTAAATGGGCATTTTCTCGGATACCGAGTAAAAGTTCGTCCCCAAGAGTTATAGTTTCAACCCGAATAGACGCAGTCATGATAGATGTAAGAGTTGGGCAGGGTGTATAGAATTGTTTGTGTTTTAAGCAATTTAAAGGTACGCAAGAATACACCAATTGCCAATGCAAAATCAAATTGTTGAGATGCGAAAGGTTGCCCGCAACCTACCTCAGGTTCCTGGCGTATACCTGATGAAGGATCGTCTGGGGCAGGTTATTTATGTTGGGAAGGCCAAAAATTTACGAAAACGGGTGTCGAGTTACTTCCAAGGCTCCCGGAAATTCATTTGGGCACAGCCCAAAATCGGGGCTATGGTTGAAATGGTCAGGGAGATCAGTACTCATGAAACCCGTAACGAAACTGAGGCCCTTCTCCTCGAAGGAAAATTAATTAAGGAATATAAACCGCGCTACAATACCGATTTTACCGATGATAAACAATTTCTGATGGTTCGGGTGGATGTACAGAATGCCCTACCACGCTTTCGTCTTTGTCGGAATCGCAAGGAGGATGGTTCTCATTACTATGGGCCTTTTGCCCAGGCGGGCATGTTGCGTTCAACTCTCTCGGAGATGCGAAAGAAGTTTGGAATTTTATTGCACGATGCCAAGCCGGAGAAAATTGGTGAGGGGAAATGGCGACTCTATGATGATGCACGTGCTGAAATTTTTGCGGGACACAATGAAACTACTCAGGAGGAATACGCTAAGAGGGTGGAGGACGCCTGTGAGTTTTTGGAGGGGCGGGCCAAAGGTTGGCTGGCTGAGTTGCGGGAAGAGATGCAAAAACGGGCGGAAGCCATGGATTTCGAGCGTGCTGCCGAACTTCGGGATCTGGCAGATTCTCTTTCCAAGACAATTAAAAAGAATCGCCGGTTTACCCGCTCCTGGCCCAAGGACGATTCTGGGGACTGGGGGGCGTTGGAGAGACTGAGTGAAAACCTGGATCTTTCCCGTCCGCCTCATACCATTGAATGTTTTGATATTTCTCATGTTTCCGGAACTTTTGTGGTCGCATCGATGGTCCGTTTCGTCGGCGGTAAACCGGATAAACGAGGATACCGTCGTTTCAAAATTAAGAGTTTTGTGGGGAATGATGATTTCCGGGCAATGGAAGAGGTGGTCGGGCGCAGATACAGCCGTTTATTGGAAGAGGGGCAGAGTTTTCCCGAGTTAGTGGTGATTGATGGTGGGTTGGGTCAAGTAATGGCATCTTTAAAGGCCTTTGAAGTGATGGAGGCGGAGGCACCTCCTTTAATCGGATTGGCTAAGCGAGAAGAAACGATTGTTTTTCCTGATGAACGGGGAGAGTTGAAGCTCAAACCGAGTGATCCAGCTCTGCGCCTCCTTCAACGGGTGCGGGATGAAGCTCACCGTTTTGCCAACCGTTTTAATGCCGATCTGCGAAGTAAGAAAATCAAGGAGTCGATTCTCGATGATTTTCCTGGTCTTGGAAAAGTTCGGCGAGCTGCCTTGCTTGAACAATTTGGATCGATTGAAAAAATGCGTAAGGCATCAGTCGAAGAATTGTGCCTTGTTGAAGGCTTTGGGAAAAAAATGGCAGAGCGTTTATTCGATTTTCTTAAGACAGGTAAAACGGAATGAAATTGGTCCGTTTTATCGTTTCTTTCCTTCTTTCTACTTTTGCTTTATCAGGAGAGGATTGGCCAAAGTGGCGGGGCGTAAAAGGGAATGGAACATGGAGTGGTCCGCCGATAGCCAAGGAATTAAATAATCATGGACTGAAAAGAGTCTGGAAAGTACCGGTAAATCCAGGCTATTCAGGAGTGACGGTTCAGGGGAGCCGTGTTTTCGTGATGGACCGTCCGCCGGTCGAGGGAGGTCGGGCGTCCGAGCGTGCGTTGTGCGTGGATCGAGAAAGTGGGAAAAAAATTTGGGAGTTTGTCTATGACGCTGAATATAAAAAACTCGATTATGATAAAGGGCCGCGGGCATCATTGACGATTGAAGATGGGAAAGCATACGGCCTAGGTGCGATGGGCCATGCCTTCTGTTTGGATGTAAATACCGGGCAACCGGTTTGGTTTCGGGATCTACGCAAGGAGGAGGATTGCCCCTTTCCCATATGGGGCTTTTCGGCATCACCAGAGATTTTTGGAGGGTCGGTACTCTACCATGTGGGAGGGGGAAAGAAAGGGAATCTTGTGGCCTTGGATTCCTTGACCGGGAAAACTCATTGGTCAGTGGGAGATGACGCGAAGGCTGGTTATGCCCAACCTATCGTAATCGATATTGAAGGGGTTCAGCAGCTGATTTGCTGGGGTCCAAATAAAATTATGGGTCTACCAATGGGTGCGGGTAAGGAGTTTTGGAGTATACCCTATGAGGTGAAATACGGGGTTTCGATCGCCAAGCCAATCTACAAAGAGGACCTTGTCCTTGTTTGTGGATACTGGAATGGATCGCGAGCCATTCAAGTTACAGATGGCGGACGAAAGGCACGCGTGCTTTGGTCGGAAGAAGAAAAACTAAGGGGTCTGATGGCTCAACCTCTTTACCGCAATGGTGTGGTCTATTTACTGGACCGATCCAACGGACTGACCGCATTCCGTTTGAAAACCGGAGAAATCCTATGGCGCGATGATCACCAGCTTACCGCGTCAGGTCGAAACCCACATGCTAGTATAGTCTGGTCGGATCAGGCAAAAGGGAATGCTCTATCCCTCAATGCAGAGGGGGAGTTGGTTTATCTCAATCTCAACCCCAATGGATATATGGAGTTCTGGCGTGAGCAGGTTTGTGGAGAGACTTGGGCTCATCCTGCTTATGCAGGAAATCAGGTATTTACGAGAGATGACCGTTCTCTCAGTTGCTGGAAATTACCCAGTCCTTAAAAGCTAAAGTTAATAGTCCCGGTTGGGGGGAATCCGTTTAAATAATTCCTTCTGAGTGAATGGTTTTTCCACCGGTAATCGTTTGATCCAAGCATTTCCTATGACTTTACTGTAATCGTCTGCATTTTCGATCATGGTGGAATTGAAATCATACTGCCTGGCGGAAGCAAAGGTCCAGTTTCCATCTTTATACTCATGCATGACCTGAACCTTCGATCTTACTTGAATAGTTACTTCGTATCCTTGGGCAAAATCAGACTCCTCCATGTATTGAACTTCGGTCCAATTGAGTGGAAAAGATAAGCTGGCGGAATATAACAGAGCCGTTGCGTTTTTTTCGATAACCTCGATTTGTAATTCCTCTGATGAGCTTTGAAAAAGTGGATTGGCTTTTGTCCAGGAATTGAGGAAATTTTTATGGTATATTTCGAATTTTTCTTTTGGAGACAATTCAGCTGGTTGTTGCGTGCAGCATAACAAAAAAGTGAAAGAAATAAAAAATAGGGCTTGGGCTGCTAAATGTTTCGAGAATAAGGCATTCATAAGGCGAGCAAATATTCACTCTCAAGGGATTCAGATCAATGCAAATATTTATCTATCCCCAGATCAGGAGAATTCATCGGTAATATTTTGAAAATAATGTTTTATTTTTGGAAGTAAGGTGGAAAAGTGTTTGGGCTAATTCCTGTTTACATAAATGGTCTTATGTTGATAGAAGGAAAGCTTGGAACAAAAACGCATCGAGGAACTAATCGGAAAAGTTGAGCATTTTTCAGTGGATGGAGTGTGTTCGGCAATAAAACCCAACGGAAATGGCAATGTAAATGATACCTTTGTGGTGGTGCTTGATCATAATTCAAAGTCTAAAAAGTTTACTCTTCAAAGGATTAACCACTTGGTTTTTCAAAATCCGCCGGAATTGATGGATAATTTTTCGAGAGTATCCAGACATTTACAGTCCAAACCGGGGCGTCATTGTTTACGGGTCATGCCTGCAAGAAATGGTCAGTTTTACCATCTGGATGAACAGGGCAACTATTGGCGTTTAATGGAATATATTGAAGGAGTCAAATGCCTGGAAGTTCCAGAAAATCAAAAACAGGCGTATGAAGCAGCTCATACCTTTGGACAGTTTCAGGCTGATCTTATCGATCTGCCTGGTGAACCCCTGATTGAGACTATTCCCGAATTCCATAATACCGCAAAGCGATTCAAGAATTTTAAAGATATTCTGAGTAAAGACGATCATGGAAGAGCTTCTGGGGTATCTGAGTGGATTGATTTTGTGAAAAAAAGAGAAAATCTTTGTTCAGCACTCGCGACTGAAAAGCTTCCAGTACGGGTGGTTCACAACGATACCAAACTGAATAATGTTTTGTTGGATGCAGAAACTGAAAAGGGAGTCTGTGCTATCGACTTAGATACCGTTATGCCTGGTTGTGTTTTGCATGATTTTGGAGATTTAGTCAGGACGACGGCTTGTCCCGTTTCTGAAGACGAAACAGATCTGCAGAAAGTTAAATTTCTTCCAGTTATCTTTGAGGCGATTGTGGAAGGATTTTATCAAGCTACGAAAAATTTCTTAATTGAGGATGAGATTACAGGTCTTGCCAAGGCACCCCTTGTAATCACCTACGAATTGGGGCTGCGTTTTTTGACTGATTATTTGGCGGGCGATACTTATTTCAAAATCAGTTACCCTGAACATAACCTCAATCGGGCCAAGGTGCAGTTTCAGTTGGTTTCTTCCATGGAAGACTATGAGAATGCGATGGAGGAAATGGTTACCCGGATTTGCAGGAAGAAGAACCGCTTAGTGGCCAACGGCTAAAACATCGAGTATTTTCTTAGTTGTTGTTTGTTATGGGTTTGGGTTGATCTCGTGTCTGTTGGTTGAATCCTGTAATCGAGTGGCATTGAAAATGCTTTTAATTCCCCAATGCCAAACCAATCTTTCCCATACTATATGGAAAGACATGCTTCCCGCTTGTCCGCATCCATGGATTTGCCCCCGCCAAATTCGGGGCGTACCTTCCTGCGGTTAATGCGTCTGCCTGAAAATGGAAGAGAAACCATTTTGGATTTAACGACCTATGGTCAAAAATTTGAATTGTTAGTGACTCGGTTTCTTAAACCGTTGCGAGAAGTCATGACTCAGGGGTTCCAGAAAGGAGATGAGGATCTGTCATGTGTAACAAGTTGGCCGATCGAGATTTCTTCCATGCGAATGGGTTTTGACGACGGACTTGCCTTTGCTTTGCAGACTGAAGACTATGAATTGTTTGAGGATGGCTTAGCTGATTCAATCGAGGGTGATCATTATTTTCTGTTCTTTACCGATTCCAATGAATTTATCTGTAAAGCTGTAACCGATCCTATAAGAGATCCGCGTTTCGAAAATTGGACAAGGGTGATTAATCGCTCCTATGGTCTGGAATTAAATCCACCGCGCCAGCTTGTTTATGATGCGGTCGGAGAGGGTGCGATATAAATTAAGTCTCTTTATTTGCTGAGATCTCTATTTTGCTGATTTCATAATCATCCATCATTCAATCTTTTATTGAATAGCAAAATAAAGAAGTCTGTTCTTATCGGTCTTGGAATTATCTTAGGCTGGTTGCTTTATCCGGTATTCAGGGTGGGAATTTTTTATTTCACTGACCCGATCTTAGATTCGAAAGATTTCCTTACCGAGCAGACTGTGAATGATGCCAGTCAGGTGAACCAAACGGGGCATGGTGGGGTCATCCACCTAAGCTCTGATTTAAATCAATCTGTTGTCTTGATTCGAGAGGCTTTAGAGCGAGCAAAAAAGGAGGGGCTTAAAATAATGCCTATGGGCTCCAGGCATTCAATGGGGAAGCAATCTTTTCAGGATGGGGCCCTATTATTGAATACACTTCCGATGAATGGCATGGAAATGGATGGCAGTTTTCTTAAGGTACAGGCGGGTGCCCGATGGTTTGAAGTGATCAGATTTCTGGCAGATCTTGGACTGACGGTCGAGATTATGCAGAGCAATGCCGATTTTTCAGTCGGGGGAACCCTGAGCGTGAATGCCCATGGTTGGCAACCTGGGAGGCCACCGGTTGCCTCAAGTGTGGAGAAAATTTCCGTGCTCATGCAGAGTGGTGAAGTTCAAATTTGTTCAAGAACAGAGAATGCCGACCTTTTTCGTCATGTCCTCGGTGGGTATGGTTTATTCGGTGTTATCTTGGAAGCATGGATTCGTCCCGTCCCCAATAAAGTACTTCAATCCCAAAGCCGGGAAGTTAAGACAGAAAATTTTTTAACGGCATGGAAGCAGATTTCTGAGGAGGGGGCGGAACTTGCTTACGGACGGCTATCGGTAGCTCCTGCGACTTTTTTTGAAAGCGTATGGTTGACCCGTTACTTACCCGTAGGTGAGGAAATTGCGAGAAACCCTGAACCGTATTCCATAGATGGAAAAGCCCGTTTATCCCGGGCAATTTTTCGAGCTTCCGTGAATAGCGACCGGGGGAAATCCTTTCGGCATTGGATGGAAAGATCCTTTGGTGGTGAATTGAGCGGGACTTCCCCACGCTCACGCTTGCTAAGCGAGCCAGCAAAGGTTTTTGGGAATCATGATCCGTCTAAGCGTGATCTTCTTCTGGAGTATTTTGTACCCATGGATCAATTCTCAATATTCGTGAAAAAAGCCGCTCCTGTTATCCGGCGAGAATATGATAGTCTGCTTAATGTAACGGTTAGAGAAATTGCCAGAGATGTGGATTCCGCTCTTCCATACGCTCGGGAGGACATGTTTGGATTGGTCATGCTCTTCACCATCGATCGTACTCTTGAATCCGAAAAGGGGATTTCTGAGATGGCTGGTCAGTTGATTGAATTAGCTGACAGCCTGAGAGGTACTTTTTATCTACCATACCGAAATTTTGCGACCCCTGAACAAATCAGGAGAAGTTATCCAGGCTTCTCGGCGTTCCTTGCTAAGAAAGAAGAATTAGATCCACGGGAAATCTTTAGCAGTGGGTTTTATCAGCAGTACCGTTAGAACCAAAGCCGGATACTAGATCCAATCGTCCACCCGCGGTATTGAGTGGAACCCATTGATTGCAATTCGTCATGCTGGATTCCGCTGATCACTTTAAGGTTTTCACCGCAAAGATAGTAGTTTAGTCCCAGGTAAACGGCCTGATGTTCATCACCCCGCCCGCTATTCAGGTCAATGGAAGAGTCTCGAGTGTCGGCAAGGGGTGCGTATCGACTGTTCAATTTAAGCCCCTCAGCTTGTTCAGCTTTCTGATAGAGGTATCTTCCAACTAACTTAAGTTTTTCATCTTTCAGCCAGTACATGGGCATGAGTACGATTCCTCCAAAGTCGCCTTCCCGATTGGGGTTTGTCTGATCGCCATTGTCACCAAAGGCCAGGGTGCTGTGCAGGGCCCATGGTCCAGTTCCAACTCGGTTTACCAACGATAAGGCCCAATTATTTCCTCCTGCCAGACGATCCTCTTGGGATGATCCATCCTGTTTGTAGTAGGAAATCCAGTACTCGAGTATCTCGTAAGGACTTCCCCCGGAGAAGTCGCCCAACCACGATCCATAATAAATCTTACTATCTTTCCAGCCACCAATGTAGTCATCGTAGGTGCCGGAAAAAACTGCGGTGTCGAAGGTGTGTTTGCCAGCAGTCCATTTAACCCAGGCAGCTAACGGGTTTCCTTTTTCTTTGTCGTAAAGCCATAATTTGTTGGCAAAGGAAGATCGTTCTAGGCAATTAATCATGGTTGACGATCTTTGCCACTCGTCTGCCATGCGTCCCGTTCTTCGACCATATCCAAATTGAAGTGCATCGAGACCTTCGATTTGCCAAAACTGGTCGGCATCAAAGGTGATATTAGCAGCCCGGAATGTTTCATGTCCCCACTGACGATAGTCCCCGGGGTAAGCATTTCGGTCATTGGATAATTGACTGACCACTTTAAATTTCCAGTAGGTGCCAAATTTACCGGTCAATCCCATCCAAAACCTTCTAAATTCTTCGAACGAATCGTCGAATGCCTGCCCGGTCTGGTCCGTGCCATCGATGTGACCGATCTGGTGCTGATAGGAGAGGAAAAGTTCTGCCTGCTGCAGACCTGAAGAATCAGGGTTTTCATAAAATTCACCAAAATTCTTCAATTCTTTACAAAATTCATCACTGAGTTGGGCGAGCCCGGATANTTGCGAAAAGAGTAGACTGAAAGTGTAGAGAGAAAGGATCTGAATATTTTGGCGAAACATGATTATTTCCTAATTGCCTAAGATAGATCGGTCAATCAGCATGATGGTATGTCAGTCAAAGAATATTTTTTACATGGTCTCTTTAATCCACACTCAGGAGACAGGAAGATTTTACAGAAACAAATTCATTGGACATTGAGGGTTACCGCAGCCTTATGTTTCATCGGGCACGGGACTTGGGGCTTAATAACAAAGTCGGGTTGGCTTCCCTTTTTTGCGTCACAGGGAATAGAGCCTGAAATCGCCTGGTCTATGCAGCCACTCATCGGAGCATTCGATATCCTGATGGCGATACTTTTGCTTCGCGGTAGTAACCGGGCGATCTTAATTTGGATGTTTTTGTGGGCTCTTTGGACTGCCATTTTACGTCCTTTGGCAGGTAATCTTGAAAAGGTTGAAATTGATGGTGAGTGGGTTGTGCAACTGGCTACAGATTCAATGCGGGTGGCTAAGATGCAAACCTGGGAATTCTGGGAGAGGGCAGGGAATTGGGGCCCTCCATTCATGCTTTTAGTAATGGGAGGTGTCTTTGCGGTCACCCGAAAAGATTTATTTTCCAACTATCAGGAACCGGAAATTAAGGAATCCACTATCAATACTGTATTCTTTCTATGTAAAACCTGTTTAGCCCTTCTNCTNATTGGGCATGGCGGTTTCGGTTTTGCGGTGGAAAAACAAATGTTGATTAATNATTGGCAATCNATCGGAGTCGATGCGGATGTAGCTTTCATCACTCAGGTNGGNTANGGGGANTTNGCNNTGGGNGTNTTGATCTTNTTGGCNCCGGTTCGGCCCCTAATCTTTTTGGCCNTGTTNTGGAAACTGTTTACTGAGTTCTTATATGTACCGGCAGATACCGTTACCGGTATGGGCATCGTTAATATCTTTGAATGGATTGAACGNTGGGGNGATTACGGCATCCCNCTCGCCATGCTTTACATAGANAGTTTCCGCAAAGCGAAGTCGTAGGACTAGTTATTACGGATTTTGTCTTTTTCGGATTCGGCCTTTTCCTCGAGGCTATTTACTTCTTTGGNTAAAATCTTTCGTGCTTCTTCNGCNTCTTCGTGACTTCCTTTGGCTAAGGCATCCTGAACGCTTTTCTCAAGAAAGATTTTCCGCTCGGCAATCTTTGCCTTGTATTTCGAATCAATTTCCGCAATTTTTGCTTTTTGTTCTTCGCTAAGCGGTTTGTCGCCTCCTCCCATTCTTTCCATGGCCAATTCGTATGAACTTTTCATGAGACTAGTGTAGTGAACAAAAATTGAATTTCCTCAAGGTTTTTCGATCACTTCTTTTCAATGAGCAACGAGGCCTTGGGGATTTCGCTGGTTTTCCAAAAGGTCGTTTTATCCTCGGAGAATCGGTAATGCTTAAGGGTTACCCTGAGCTGAGCCGGACCTTCGGGGAATTCGGGATACTCAGCAAGCAGTCTTAGAACAATCTCATTTTGCAGGAACAAAGCTTCGAGGAAATTTCCTAACCATTGGGACCGGCCAAGATACGCTCCGAGCAATTGATTATAATTTTGAAGAACCTGCTGCTGGATATGACTCGGGGAATTGGATAGTGCGAAAAATTCTTGCTCACCGAGTACTTTCTGAAGATTTGCGAAATCGTCCTGACCTCCACCATTNGCTGAGATCTGCAAAAATCGAAAATACAAGAAGCGGGTGAAGTCATTTTGGACATAATTTTCAAAATTGAGACCTTCGAACCACATTTGCCAATCAAGCCTTGGCATATGCGGACCGGCAAATGAGGCCGACTGCACCAAGTTCCCAGGTTTCCATTTAAATTCGTAGGGTTGCCAGTCTTTACCGTCCATCGACCCTTCAATAATGATCTCAGGTCGAGTGGTGGTCATAACCCGGAACAAACCGTAGGAATTAAAGCACCGCAGAACTCTTGTCTCTGCCTGTAACGATTGAATCCACTCAGGGACTTCCAGGAATTCTTCTTCGGTGGGTTTATTTCCCTTCAAATCGTTGAGAATGTGGCCATAAGCCGTGGTCAGAAAAATCGAAAAGAGGAGAAACAGAACAGGTGTTCGAAAAGCTGACTTACTGGCTACAGTCCCGGTTGTACCTTTCGAAAAGCGATTGGTGATTGTGGAGGGTATGATCTGATCATCAATAAGGGGAATGCATAGGCAGAGGGTTAATAAATTGAAAAAGCCGTAGTTTCCCGAAAGTAGTATGGCTACCTGTAGTAGGACTTGTCCAATCAGGGCCATCCGTCTTGCATTTCCTGGTAAAAAAAAGCAAAGAGGAAGGGCGAGTTCGATAACATACATGGAATACAGAGAAAGTGAATCAAACCACGAGGGCAGCGAATGAATCCACCTCGAGAATGCATGAGGTAACGGTTGCGTCCAATAGTGATATTCCAGAGCGGTGAGTTCACGCCAGGTATTTGTTCCGTCCCCGGCAAAAGAAGTAAATTTTACAATCCCGGACTCGAACATGAGTTTGGCTAGTAGCACAATTACCAGAATTCGGGACCAATGGGAAAAATAGACTTTTGAACCAAGGCGATGGAAACGAACCATCGGAAGAAAGGGCAGGGATAACAGTAAACTCTCTAAAAGCAAAATATCCCACTGAAAGCTAAGGAATGGTTCCCCGACTACCATGAGGGACAAATAAGTGACATAAGAAAAGATTGCACTTACGAGCGGGATCCATCCGAGTGTCAGGGCAAAGGATGATAGCGATCCAATAACAAAAAGGGTGGTATGTCCTCCGGGAATTGAGAACCAAAGTAAAGTGGGGCGCAGGGAGTATTTGGAAAGATCTGGGTTTTGTTCCGTGATTTGTTCGATTTTATCTAAATCTTCGCTCCAGGGTGCGATGCCATTATTCCCGATTAACGCATCTGCCTGTACCCAGTAGGATAAAAAAGCACACAATGAAACCAGACCAAGAGCGCGTCCAAAAAACCAATGAGCAAAATCAAAAGAATACTTAGAATACCCGAATTTCTCAGCGATTTTTAAGTGGAGTGCGTTTTTTCCACTCAAAAGGTTTTCAGCGTAACCTGAGTCCATTTTTCCCATACTTCCACATTTATGAATACGGATCTTAGTATATGCAATCGAATGAAAATAATAATTTTTGATCCTTCAAAAAAAAGATAGAGAGCAAATATGGGAGACACTGTTTGGTGTGGATGTTTTCCTGAAAAAACTTGTCTTAGGAGTCTTATTTTGAGGGCTTTTGCTTTCTAAGATAGCTTTCAACCTCATTCATCCAATCATAATAAGTTTGAGGATCCATAGCAAAAGATTCGATCGCCAATGGTTGTGCGGATTTCGGGTCAGATGGTTTAGGTAAATGGAAGGATTTTCGGCTCTTAGGAGTGGAATAGGATATCTCAGCACCGACAGTTTTATCGGTTGGCTCAAATACTCGAATTTCAGTTATGCTTTTATCCACATAAAATTATCTATTCCGATGATGATTGAGCACAAATCTCAATTCTGCACAAAAAAGCCTGGGAGAACCCAGGCTTTTCTTGAACTCGTCAAAGACGAGATAAATCGTTTCGGATCGAATTACTCGGAAGCGTTACCTTCAGCGTCAGAGTGATTGTGGTCGCCACCGCCGCATTCGCCACAGCATTCAGCTTCGGCTCCGCCACCGCAGGAAGCAAACAATCCAATAGAAATGATTCCAAGAATAGAGAGTAAGTATTTCATGTTATTGTATAAGTATAGTTGTGAGCTCATTGCTCATGTTTATGCCGTCTATCATCTAAAATGATCGTGTTTAGTCAAGGCTTTAGCTTGAGGTTAAAATTTTGGCCCTGGTTTTGGAATTCCTACTTCAACGATTTCCTGATCATTCGATAGGTAGATTTTATCCTCCGGGTTGGGTCTGATATTCTTCAGTCCTGTGAAGGAACCAAAAGCGGGCAGGATAATGCTTTCTCTTCTCACCCAAAAACAAGCGGCCCGTACACTACCTCTTCCCATCCCTTTGATTGAATAGCCCGGATGGATGTGACCCGCCAAGTAAGGCATATGTTCTTTGTCCGATGGATGGTGGCGACAATTCAAATGTTTAATCAGAAATGGCTCCGCATGGCACTTGATCGAGAGTTCTGCCCATGGGTCTCCCGATTTTAAATCATGATTTCCGCGAATAAGAACAACCTCCACATTTGGGCAAGCTTCGCGCCATTGAAATAGAAGCGTTCGTACAGGATCAGTTTTTCCCTGACGGGCGTGAAGGAAATCGCCAAGAAAAACCAGCCGACTGGCCTGCGTTTTTTCGAGCATCTGCAACAACCTCGCACAGTCATCCTCGGTGGTGTGCTCGGATACAGGTATCCCGACCTTTCGAAAGGTAGCCGCTTTTCCAAAATGAGGATCAGCTACAAAAAGGGTTTTTTCCTTCGGCCAAAATAATCCCTTCTGTGCGAGAAGGTGAAGCTTTTCGCCCTGCCATTGCATTTGAATCATATGTTGTGAAGGAGTGACCATCGGTTTAATTAGTCTGTTCCAATTCTTCCGCCATTTTTCGAACCCGGTCCCCCCAGGATTCCGTGCT
>NZEN01000063.1 GCA_002689665.1 Opitutia bacterium
CCATTCCCAGACATTTCCATGCATGTCGAATAACCCCCAATCATTGGGCAATTTTTGAGATACTGCTTTGACTTCCCCTGATGAGTTTTCCGAAAACCATCCATATTGTTTGAGATGTTCTTCGTATGTATTTTGTTTATTGGGAAATTTTCCATGAGAGGTGTTGTAATATGGACCGGATGATCCTGCTCGTGCTGCATATTCCCACTCGGCTTCAGTAGGTAATCGCCAAATTAACCCATTGGGTGGTGGGAATTTTTTGTTCAATAATTTACAAAATTCCATGGATTCAAACCAGCTTACTTGAACGGGTAGGTTTGGTCCTTTTTTCTTACTTGGGTTCGTTCCAGTTATTTTTTCATATTGTTCCTGAGTCACTTCGGTTGTACCGAGCCAATATCGGTTGGTCATGTAAATCTTTTTCCATTTTTCATTTTTTGAGCGTCCTACCTCTTGGGAGGTTGAATCCTGATGAGTATAATTCCCTTCTGCTAGTTTTGCATACTCATCCCACAGTGCAAAAGAGCCAGTTTTGGAAGTAGTGAAAATAGTGTTTTCGTCCTGCTCGTTCAGAGATGCCTTTAAGATTCCCACCTCTGGGTGGGGGGTAAACCATAGGATTTCTTTTGTTTGGGAATCCTGAGCTAGGAATCTCAGTCTTTTCCAATACCAGCTACGAAAATATGAATTTGTATTTTCGAGAATGGAGAGAGCTTTCTCACCATTTTGTGATTTCAATTCTTCCTCCGCTAGCTGGATTTGTGATAAATATTCCCTGTATGATTTAAGGAGTAGATTGCATCGAAGTCGTTTGACGCTTTCCAAAGGTACGCGGAAATGACCGAGATAGGAATGCTGCCCGACAAGGAGATCATTGTTAATTGATTCTAACTTAAAGGAAAGTTTGCCGAGGGATCTTTTAAGGCTAATTTCCTCATTAAATGTAAATCTACTTGTATTTTGATCATTCTCAGGAAAATGCACAGATCTTATATTTTCGTAAGGAACTTCAAAAGTTCCTCTTTTTGTTTTGATGAGCAAACCATTCTCGGTGGATGAAGAAGATTGGATTGATGTAGAGTCGCCATTTTTGAAGGATATGAACTGATTACCCTCTTGATTATCAATCGCAGAGGGACTGGTTAAAAAATATTCTCCAGACCATCCCGCAATGGTTAATTCTTCGAGCCTTAAGTACGAGTTTCCCCCTTGATTAATAAAAAGTAGCCCGTTGTTTTCGGGTGAGTAATCTGAGGTGGGGTCCTTCCATCTTGCCACTTCATTTCCGTTTACGAAAACTATGAATTCTTTTCTTTGTTTATGGGCGTAAATCTTGAAATTAGCTTTTTTCACTCCAACTAATTGGTCGACCATCACTGAACCCAAAGTTTCCCTCATTGTCCTTCCTTTGAGCTTTCGGTTGGATTGAAGGTTGATTCGATTATTAGAAAAGGAGAGATGATAACCTTCACTTCCATAACTTCCACCGTCTGAATCAGAAAAAAATCGTAAGGCTAGATAAAAAGACCTTTGCCACTCAGCTTCAAATCTCACTTCAATTGCATCGACTGCGGGGAGAGTTGTGCCCGTGCTGCCTGAAAAAACCGAAATTAGGCTTCCTTGTTCCTCGGTCCATGCCTTGGTGTTACTTTTTTTCCATTTTTCAAAATCGTAAGAGTAATCATAAAGAACCTGATAGGATTCAGGAAGAAATTCCACTGAATGAATATCTGCTAGTTTGACCTCCAAACTTTGACCAAAACCAGATAAAAAAATGAGCTTCTCACTGTCGAGGGATCTCATGGAGCCGCGAAGAAAATCTTTATTTTTAAAAAGGATCACCATCGAGCCAGCAGGCTTTCCTTGGTTGTTCTCTTCTCTGTTAAACAGTATGGACTCAACCGCTTTATAATCGAAGGCAAGGTGGTTCTTGGATGACTTGTGGTTCCAGATCAAATTATCCGCGTCTTGAATTGCATGTAGGCTTCCCAGGAGTGAAGAACCATCAAAAAATGAAACCGTTTCCGGTCCTTTGAGGTTAGAGAAACTTTGATTCTGTTCTCCGAATCCGAATACAAATGATACTGCATTTACTAGGATGCAAAAAAGAAACTTTATGTGGATAGGAAAACTAATCAGTTTCATCTCTCGTAAATAGGTAAATATCTATAATTTAAGGCCATGGATAATAAGGCCGCGGATGTGGCGAAGGTTGTTCCGTAGTTGCCAGTCCATGAACCGCTTTCTGATTGGGTTGCCTGAAGTTGTCTTACATTTGCTAGGTTCCATGTGTTCCAGTCTTCCGGTGAAGCACGAAACATAGCTTGTGCAGTGTAATAGAGACTATAAAACTTGTGACCTTGATCTCCAAACCGAGCGTTTTTTCGCAAATATTCGAGAGATGACTTAAAAGGTTTTGAGTCGGTATCTTTATCAAGGGATAAGATAAGTGAGCCAATCGCGGTGCGAGGAAGATTAGCACCCGAATTACCCGTGTATCCGAATCCGCCCTTTTCATCCTGACAATCGAGAAGAAACTGTTTTCCTTTTGCAATCGCCTCGTCGGGTACTTCGATTCCCGCATTTTTGGAAGCAAACAGGGCAACCAATTGAGCTCCCGTTATCGTGGTATCTGCATCTTTACTTTCAGGGCTGTACCGCCAAGCACCTTTAGGGTTCGTTTTTTGAGCTGAAACAATCAAGTTGGTTGCTTTTTTTAGAGCGGGCCCGATATCAATATTGTTCGTTAAACCGTAATATTCGGCCAATGCAAGCGTCGCAAAACCGTGATTATACATTGAGTTTCCTATATAGCCTGTCTCCTTATTTTGTAGTCGGAGAATCTGTTCGATTGATCTGGCTAAAGGTTTGGAAAAAGGACCAAACTCAGGATCATCCCCCCTCGAAAGAAAGGCAAGTACTGCCATTCCCAGTACGCCTGGTTCAGAACCATAGGACGAATCTATCCATTTTCCATCTTCAGTTTGTGAATTTTGCAAAAATAGAAGGCCCCTCAGGTATGATTGGTCCATGGAACGAACAAAGTCGTCGTTTTGTTGCTCGAAAATTTCCTGACATTCGGCACCCAAGATGAGGGTCAGATAAAATAGCATAATTAATAGTCTATGTTTCAATCTTCGATAGCTTTAAAGTATTTTTCCATGACTTCCTGAAACTCAGGAGCGATGGATGGTCCTCCACTCCCACTGCTTTGAGAGGAGGTACCAATATTAGTTGGAGCCGAAGTATTTCCATTGAGAGAATTGACTGTTTTGTCGGTAGTACCACCTTGGGAGGACCCACCCCCAGACTTACCTGCCATAGGGCTCTTGCCTTTAGCCTGCCCGGGTTTTTCATTCCCCATTTGCATCATCAAGAGTTCCATAGCAGTAAGGTTTTCACTGGCATTCGGTTGATTGCCCTGGCCTTGGCCTTCAATCAATAAATTGATGAGATCACTCAAAATCTCCTTTGATTCCTCCTGTGCTGATTGAGTAACTTGATCAAATATCTGATTTGATAGCTGTTCCGATGATTTCGCCATGGCCATATGGGCATCGTCAAAAAGTGGGTTCAGTGCTTCTTCTGCCATCGATATCTGGGTGTCGGTAAGATCGATCATGAGCGTGTCTTGTTGATTTGTAAGTGAAGATGCCCATTTTTCTTTGTTTCCGAGGAAACCTTGGCGGTCTAGGTTTTTTGTTTTAAAGAGAATTTCGCTTTGCATTTTTCTTATCTTGAGCAAAGCGAGGATGTCAGCCGTTTTGTTTTTTTCACCGGCTTTTCCACCGGGTGAATCACCACCGGGGGACTCTGCTTGTAATAACTGTGCCCATAACTCAAAAAGTTCCTCCCATTGATTCAATCCGTTAAGAGCTTGAAAGGAAATGTTGTTTCGTAAACTTTGGGCGACAACACCAAGTTCCTCCTTTGCTTTGGCTTGGTTCATCAGACGGCTGACTTCTCCATATTCCGCTTTGTTGGTTCTTTCGTGGTATCTGCTTATTTCATTCTTAATTTCTTCTGCATCCAAGCTTACAGTAGTTTGTATTTTCTCCATTTCATAAACAGATACACGATTTTCGTTTTTAAGTTGTGTGGTCATTCTTCCGATGGATGATGGCATCAGAGAGACCAATTTTTGCGAGAGTTTCTGTTCCGTCCTTTTCAGTTTTCTTAGCCTTTCAGCAAGAGTGATTGCTTCAAGGTCGTCCAATTGTTTTGAAAATTTTGCTAAGATATCCCTGAGGTCATCCAACGCTTTTTGCTGAAATTCTGCGGCTTGCATCATCGATTGACTTGCCTGTTGACTNTCGGATGTGCTTGCAGTGTTCAATTTTTTGCCTGCATCTCGCATAGAGTTTTGGGAAGTGTCTTGCATCTCCTTTATAGAGTTGGCAAANTCCTTAAGTAAATNTGTGTTAAAAAGGGGGTTTTTAGTGGCTTCATTAAGAGTTTCTAATCCCGTGCTTGCTGTGGTTTTGAGCATGCTCGCCAGCTCTTTTTGATCATCTCGCAGATTGGAAATTTCAGTAACTGATTTACGATCTAATTCTTTGTTATCTTGACTATTGATCTTTGTCTCAGCAGCGAGGGTTTCAAACTGGGTTGCTTCCTGCGAGCGGGCAATTTCAGAAACCTCAGCTATTACCATATCCATTTGGGTTCGGATCATTTCTGCATGTTTTTCAGGTCCAATAATCTTGAGTTTAAGTGGTTTAGAAATGACGGAATCCCTTTCTGGGTAATGATCTTTAGATGTGGCAAAAAAGACAATTTCATCCCCATCTCCAACTTCAAAGATGCTCGGATCAAAGGGAAANGANAGTTCAAAACTCTTCGTGNCACTCGTAGGAAAAGTTTTTCTGAAAAGTTCCTGTTCGGGAGCTTTGTTCTCTTGTTTAGCGATCTTACAGGTTAGGGAAATTTCTGATAAACCGAAATCATCTGCATGNAGAAATTCAATTCTACGTGTTTCAAAAATTAGGACAGGGGAGGTATCAGTTTTAATATCTACATTGACGATAGGAGGGAGGTCTTCTTGTACCTTAAGGGAAAGATTACCAGGAGCCCTTTGAGAAAACCCAAATTGGTCGACTATATGAATTTCTAAATTTTGATCATCTTTTAATTCTTGGAATTGAAGGTCAAAGTTTCTGGAGTTGGGTTTTTTCCCTATGTGTATTTGGTTGTTCGTAATAAGTAGTCTTGAAATTTCTCGATTTACTTTTCCATGCAGTGTGATTTTCGAATTTTTAGGCACNTCAATNTTTTGATTCAATGCTTCGTNTGNTAGAGGATCCTGAGATAAGTATTCAGGGAATTCAATNGAAGCAGTTATAGACTCCAATTTTGGGCGNTCGATAGGTTTNAAATTATACCTCTTGGAGTAATCTCCAGATTCAAGTGTAGCAAAAAACTCTTNTTTTTGCGGGGGTAATCTAAACTCATATACATTACCATTATTGGGTGTAATTAAATTAAGATTTGCATTACCTGTTACATTTAGATTCGCATATCTTGGTTTTCGTTTAGAATTTTGTGATAAAGAAAACCTCATCGTATTGCTTTCATTCCTAATGAAATAAAGGTCTGTTTCTTCGACATCTAAAAAATTAGTCAGGGTTTTTCTTTCCAATGAAGAAAAAGGTAAAACCCACCGATAAAATGAATTTTTACTCAGCTCAGGAAACGAAAAACAAAAAATGAAAATAATCACTGAGATTGCCCCAGCAAGGATTGCCGGGTACCGGATCATTTTCCATGGGTAAACCTTTTCAATTTCAATGGAATCAATTTCTCCTAACATTTTTTGCTGGGCTGCCTCAAAAATTTGAGTCGAAAAAGAGGGATTTGATGACGGTTTTTTCTCTGCGATTTCAATTATACCAAGCAACCTTTCTCCCTTTGCCCGATAGATTTTTCTTACATTCTTTGCCAGCCAGAAATCATTGCGGGTGAGATGAAAACTATAGATGTATAGTTTCCATACAGCCCAGGCAGAAAGAATCATTCCGACCATTAAAATCATGGTTCGCCCAAAGGTGGTTGTTTCCAGAATTCGATCTGAAAAGCAAAGACTCATCCAAGAGCTTCCGAGAAAGAAGATAATAAGAAGAAGAAATTTTAAAATTAGTTTTGTGCGGGCAGCTCTTTCGAGATTACCAAAAAATTTGACGAGTCCCTCCTTGAGTGCAGTCGAGGGGGCAGAAGCGTCGTTGAGAGAGTTTAAATCCTTGCTTTGCATTTTTCTAGACCATCCCAAAGAATTTTCTAACCGTCCAGTAAATAGCCAGTAGTACAAAAAGAAAAGANCCCCAGTACAGATTTGTTCTCAGGNTGTTAATTTTAAANATGGGGTCGGGCTTTGGCGGAAANGACAATGCAGAAATTAATTCCTCATTTTCCTGATAATTTTTTGAAAGTCCCCCGGTTAAATTAGCGAGTTGTCGTAGGGGGACTGGATTAGTGGGGTTGCCCAATTTTTCCCGATTCAGTTCTCCAACCAGCAACGATGTTTTAATGGACTTCTCTGCAGATTCACAGATGGCTTCTATGCTTAGATCGCCGGGTGATGATGCCTGAATAGTACCAAGAAAAACTCCCGAGCAATCAGGGTCTTTTTTAAATGTAATATTTTCAACATCTCCATTTGCATGCCTGGCAAATCCTTTCACTTCTCCCTTTTCCAAGGGAAACCCATTTTGATCAAGGACTATACAACGAAGAAAAACTTTTTCTCCAAAACGAGGTTTTTCAGGAGTAGGAATTAGCTTAATTCCCTCTTTCTCAGCTAAATATCTACCGTGAGCCATCCATCTTACGACCTGGCTCCAAAATCGATAATGATATTTATCTTCAACACCCCTACGCCATCTCCATGCCGAATCTGATCCTAAGTAGAGGGATTTTCCTGCTCCTACTTGCCTAATTGCAAGT
>NZEN01000064.1 GCA_002689665.1 Opitutia bacterium
ACCCTCTTCGAATCCTTTTGATAACGCTCCTCCGTCATCCAACCCTTTTGACTCGGCACCCCCAAGTGGCAATCCGTTTGATTCCGCAAATCCCTAGGGGGGATAAGAGCTGAACAAAAATCAGCGGTCGATCCCAAACCGGGCAAGTGGATCAGCCGCCCGTAATGAGAGCTGACTCCCGTCGTGTAGCAACCAATCAGCCTGCCCCGCAACTCCTTCCTGCCAGGAACGGCGAATTTTTGTACGACGTGCATTGATTCTATCATCAAGAGGAATCACCTGCTCTTTTTCACGACTACTCCATAAAATGTCGACAATGACATTATCTGAGTTGAGACCAACGACTTCCACTGCGGCTCCTCTTTTCTCATAGTAAGCTAAATTAGGATCACCGCTTAGGTCTAAAGCCTGCACCAGTTTGACTGCTGCAGGTTTGGCTTTTCCGACAAAATACTCGTATTTCGGTTCGAATCGGTCGGGTAATAAAAATCCATCCATATTACGAATGGCGAATTTTTTTATATGACTCGACCAAATGGGCACAATCTCATTACCTTTCTCGTCAAGGGTATAGACATAAGCGGGAATATTATCTGGATTACGATAGGCAGGAATCTTGCCTATTTCATCGGCAGCTTCGTCAATTGCTTTGGAAAACCCAATTTCGTTCGGTTCAAAGATCTCTTCCAATCTTCCCAAAATTGGGACGATCACGGCTAGGCCTGCAGTCCTTGGGAAATACCTGAATTGTTGTTCTGATAATAAACCTTGTTCATTAAATGTGCCTTCCTCTTTGAGTAAATCCTCCAGTTTGATGTTTTGTCCTCTAGGGTGGAGGTAGGCTTTGTATTGGCCACTTGGGTTGCCATCCTTAAATTGAGTTTTCAATCGTAGATGACTTCTCGTTGTCAAGTCCACGGCTTTCTTATTTTCTTCCTGTAATTTGTTTTTGTATCGAAACACATCGTGGGTGGAAGCGGGGTAGTAAAGGGAGAAGTTTC
This sequence comes from Opitutia bacterium, assembly GCA_002689665.1. Lineage (GTDB taxonomy): Bacteria > Verrucomicrobiota > Verrucomicrobiia > Opitutales > Seribacteraceae > Seribacter. The sequence goes on from NZEN01000064.1 coordinate 1,002, forward strand.
CATCCAATTCTCCCATTCGATAGGTCTTTTCATAGACTAGTTCTCCAATCTTCCCATAAGCAACAAAGAGTCCATCCCGTTTTCCTTGTTTGTAAGATCCTGTAATTTCGAGCACCTCATTATCTTTCCAAAAAGAAAAGGGGCCATCCTTTAACCCGTTAACAAAAGATATTTGGAAATGTTTTTTACCATTAGGATGTTTACCAATGACAAAGGCCTCTTGATCGTTGCCATAAGGCATTTCAGCATCGATTTCATAAAGGATAAGCGTTCCGTTTTCATCTTTGCGGTACTCTACATCTTCCGGTCCAAGTTTCTTTTCGGAACAGGCAAAAACAAATAAAAGAGTCAGCAACATGGAAGTTGCGAACCCTTTGCTTACTTTACCTCGATATTTTGTCATGCGTTATAAAAACAAATAGTAAGCGTTTGCGGTATAGAATCGCAATTGAAATCTCAGGGAGTTCTTGTTCTTACCTGTTCTGCAATTTCAAGAATATCTTTGGCGGGCAGGGTGACGATTGCAGAAGGTTGACCCCGTTCCATCTTGTAAACCACCACACCGAGCCAAGTGCCATCTTTATCAAATACAGGAGTGCCAGGGCTGGTGTTTTCGATCACATAATATTGACGCGGTTTTTCAATCACAGCATTGACCGACCCCCGCCTAAGGGTTGATTGGCGGTAAAGATTTCTACCCAGCTTACTCATCGAAACTACTTCATCCAAAACCTGAGGTGTCTGGGAATTATCTTGTTTTGAGGGGACAAAGGGGAAACTTTTTGAAGTTTCTGCTTTGGCTTGATTCTCTTCGGCTATAGGCAAGACATAAGCCAGGTCCAAATCATTATCCTTGAGAAGAATCTTAGCCGGCACTTCAGAGCCATCCGGCATTAGGAGCAGCACTTCCGTGTAATTTACCTGAACGGATGCACCACCAGTTCTAAGACGGGATAAAATTTTTGCCCGCGGATCGACCGTGCTGAGCGATAAAACGGTGAGCCCATCCTCAGCAATGATGGTTCCGATTGCCTCGAGTTTCTGTTCCTGAGGAGGCATGCTTCGCCCCCCGGCACTTACCTCCACCCGCATAGTTACCGATACCCAGGTTACACAGTCTGCGTTCTGATCAAGGATGTTTTTCCAGACATTTTCCGGTTTAGCCGATACGACGACATGGCTGTAGATGATGAAAATAAAAATTAGTAATTTCATAAGCAAAAAAGAGGGGAGGATCAGCTTTCGTCCCAGTCAGGTTCGAGTTCAAGAAACAAGGTGTGGATGCCTCTTTTCACAAAAAGAATCACTCGTTTTGACTGGCGGTCGATTAACTTTTGCAGGGTGCCTTCAAATTGTTCGATTGAAAGCTGGGTTTCCCCATCGATTTCAAGCAACAGGTCTCCCTGCCTTAACCCTGCGAGGGATGCCCAACCCGCGGGTTCCACATTTTCCACCAGAAGTCCGGGATGTTCTTCATCAACCCGTGCATTTACCCGGTCAGCAAAGGATAGTTCCCTGACCGTGAACTCGAAAGTCTTCTCTTTTAGTTTAGGCAGTTCATTCGAAGGGGGAGGACGTTTTTCCAAAGTTAAGTTAAGATCTAATGGGGCACCATCCCTGAGGCCCTGCAGACTGATGGTAGCATCCGTGCGGTATTCTTTGATCATGTTGCCAAAGACTTCGGCGTCCTCGGGTCGATGAGCCATGATGATCTGTCCATCAATCCGAAAAAGAAGATCACCTGCCTTCACCCCATGCTTCTCCGCAGGAGTTTCTGAAAAAACCTGAGCGACCCGAATCCCACGGGTAGTGCGTGGTAGGCCGAGCGCTTCGGAAAGGTCGCGTGTGAGCACTTGGGTGGAAACCCCGACCCATGGTTTCCAGGCTTCCAATGGTTGGTTTTCTTCCGTTTCCGGGCCGATTTTAATGACGGTTAAAAGTTTGGCCAGACCACGCTCGAAACTGACAAGTACGGGTACCGGTTCCTCCTTACCCCGGGTGATCTTTCGCGATACCTCCATCAGGTCCTTGCTTTGATTGATCTCGTGATCGTTTACCCTGATGATAACATCGCCTGGTAGCAAGGCCGGCTTGGCACTGTAAGAGGGACCTCCCCGGCCAACCGAATGAACCTGAGCTCCCTTTTTGTTTTCCCGGCGGGCTTCGAGGGATGACATAAGGGTGAAATTTCGCACGGTCAGTCCCCAGCTCTTCAATTCCTTTTCCTTGGAAAAAGCGGATTCCCGGGGAGCCGTTTTCAAACTCCACTTTTTTGTTTTGCCAGCACTGATTCCTCTAATCTGAATCTTTTTTCCAATACCGATCCCGTAGGCGATTTGATTGAATAGAGGGATATCCTCCGGAATCCGGGCATTGACTTTCCTTCCTGCAAAGTAGGTGATCAGGTCGCCCGGAATGATTCCTGCCTGATCAGCTGGAGAATCCTCAATCACTCCGGAAACCAAAAGCCCCTTGCGGTCAGGGTCCAGGTTTGGTTGGCATTCCAGCCCCGTCCATGCCCGCGAGACATATCCTTTTTCAGCCAACTCCAGGGAGACTTCCTTGGCCAGGTTTGCGGGGATTGCACCTCCCAGGCTGCCAATCCCCACTTCATTGATTCCGATGATTCCGCCTTTCTGGTCGACGAGGGGTCCGCCGCTATTTCCCGGGAAAATCACCGCATCATGTCCCAGCCACCTGACCAGTTCCCCCACATTTTCNCCATCGAGNCGGAAACTTCCNGCGTTGGGNGAAATCATTGCCAGGTTGGAAATAATTCCCCGGGTAACCGATTGAGTAAGACCGGCTGGGCTACCCATCGCAAAGCAGACATCACCGACTTTCACNGAGTCGGAATTGGCAAAAGTGGCCACGGTTAGAGGTTTCGATGCAGCGGGTAACTCCTCGGTTCTAAGCTTGAGCACCGCGAGATCAGTCATGGCATCCGCACCCAAAAGATCAGCCATCACTTCCTCTCCGTCATGGAGACGNCAGGTGAGNCGGGTGGCTTTCCCAGCCACATGATGGTTGGTTACGACCAGTCCGTCCTTGCGAATGATCACACCACTTCCGGTGGATCTTGATTTTTTCATTCGTCCGCCGGATCCGCTTTCAGAAACCACGGCGATTCGGACAATCGCCTTGTACACTTGCTGCACCTCCTGGTTAAGNGTGACATCCTTTGCCGAAAGATTGGTNGAAAAGGAAAGGGTTAAACCCAATGCAGAGAAAAGAAAACGAGGAAGAGCTGGAAAATGATACATGATAAAAGAAGCGTAGTGTCTCTGCAGAATCGTTTGACCTTGGCAATTGAATCGCAGAANGATTTACTAGTTATTGGTTAATTTAGATACCCAAGCAAACAAAACCATTCAAGTGATGAGCGAAAAAACTGCAAGCGAGTCGATTCTTACGGATCGTCAAAAAAAGTTCCTCGGGTTTGTTGCCTGTTTTGGAGGAGGCTTAATCCTGGCCTGCCTGATTGCGGTGGTGGTCGTGATCTTAAATAAAGCACTGGTTCATTTTGGCGGGGTGTTTTGGTCGTTGGCGATTTCCGGTATGCTCGCCATTCTGCTCCGTCCGGTGGTCTCCCTGTTTGAAGAGAAACTGAAAATGGGGAGGATATCGTCGATCCTGACCCTTTACTTATTAACGATTTTGGTAGCCGGTTCCGTTTTCTGGATGGTGGGAGGAAAAGTTATCCGTCAATCCAAGGAGTTCGTGGGAACCGCAGGAGAATGGCCGGCCCAGATTGAAATGAAAGCCAAGGAGAAACTTCCTCCGGAAACCTGGGATGCCCTGTCCGAACATTTTCAGGCATTCGAAGGGTATTGGCAGGAATTACTTGGGCAAAAAGAGAACGCCTCGTTGCAAGGATTGGAGCCCGAACAAAAACTGGTCATTCAAAGTCTGGATGCATCTGAGCAGGAAGTATGGAGTGAATTGGAAGAACAGGAACGGCTTGATTTTTTTACCATCGAGAGCAATGCCTCGAGATCCGAATACCTGGAGCGCAAAAAGCTGGAGATTCGCAACCAGGCTGCCGAGTCCATTGAAACCAAGGGCGATCAGATTGCGGAAAAATCAGCCGAGGTTCTCAAGTCTGCGTGGAGCGGGCTCTTAGGCTTGTTCGCCAAAATCACCTACCTTGCGATTATTCCGATTTATTTATTTTACTTCCTTGGCTCCAATCGCAACCTGATCGATGATCTGGAAAAGGAACTCACCTTCCTGTCCGACTCGCTTAAGGAAGATGTAATCTTTTTATTGAGAGAATTTGTGGGAATCCTGGTGGCATTCTTCCGTGGGCAATTGTTGATTGGATTGATGATGGGAATTGGCTACGCAATCGGTTTCAGTATCAGCGGTCTGAAATTCGGGATCGCACTGGGTCTGCTCTTTGGCTTGCTCAATATTGTTCCTTATCTCGGATCAATTGTGGGGATTGTAACCACCTTGCTGGTGGCGTACCTGCAACCCGACGGGATTGCTCAAAGTGGAGAGTGGACCATCCTGATTGGATGTGGGATTTCCTTTGCAGTGGTTCAGTTAATTGAGAGTTATTATCTTACCCCCAAGATTATGGGACAGCAGACGGGTCTGCATCCGGTGGTGGTGATTGTTTCAATCTTTTTCTGGGGTACCGCCCTGGGTGGAATCCTCGGAATGATTTTCGGTATTCCTCTCACAGCCTTCCTGATTATAGCCTGGCGACTTTTGTGCCGAAAATATTTTAACCAAAGTCTTTGCTGAGTCTCGAGATGCGACGGTTGACCTACCGGTAGCTTACGCATGCGAAAGACTTACAGGTAATCCCACATGGATCTAATCGGAAAGGCCCACCACTATCCGCATCTGATCAAGAGATGGCGTGTACTTGCCAAAAAGATGGGTCTGAGGATTCGCAAATTTGCTACGATGGATGGACAGCCATGCTACGAGCTTTCATCCGGAAGAGATATTTCAGAATGCCAACTATATCTGTCTGCAGGGATCCATGGCGACGAGCCTGCAGGGACCGAGGGTCTCTATGCCTGGGCAAATAAAAACTGGAAAATACTTTCTAAAATCTCGGTTCTTATCTATCCCTGCCTCAACCCCTGGGGATTACTCGAAAACAGCCGTTTTACCTTGGAGGGGAAAGATCTAAACAGGCAGTGGGATAAGGGAGAAGATGCATCCATCTCCGAAATTATTCAAAAGACATTGGGTGCCCAATTTTCACTGGCCGTCAATCTGCATGAAGATTACGACGCAAATGGCATTTATCTCTATGAACCCCCAACCGGCACCAAACCCGATAATCTTGCCGCGGAAATCCTGGAAGCCGGGAGTGAGCACATAGTAATCGATTCGCGGAAGAAAATTGAGGGCCGTTGGGCAAGGGGAGGCATCATTCGTCCTGCACCCAGTTCCCTGCCCAAGGAAGGATTGCCGGAGGCCGCCTTCCTTCAGCAATCCCGGGCAGAGAGAACTTTCGTGTTTGAGACACCTTCCGAATGTGACTTGCGGGTGAGGGTACAGGCACAGGTTGCGATGCTCGATCGTGCGGTCACAAAACTTTTATTTTAACTGCAACAATTGCCGGTTATTTTGGGTTTTCGATTGCAGGCAAGCCAACTAGATGACAGAAAGATAATTTTCCTTCCCCTTTCCGTACTCCAATCCCGATGAATGCATTCAAGGAAAATCAAGATGTGATTCATCGCATCGATCCTGATAGTTCCGAAGAAAATTCGGTCCGGTTTGATGAGTTGGTTTGTCTACTCGAAGCCGGAAATGATGAGGATGTTAAATCCCATCTTGAAAATTTTCACCATTCGGATTTAGCGGATGCATTTGGCTTGCTGGACAAAAACCTGCGCTCGCGTTTGCTGGGATTTGTTAAGGATGATTTGGATCCGGATCTTCTCTTTGAACTTGAGGATCATTTAAGACACGAGATTACGGATAATCTTTCGGCTCAGGAAGTGGCGGAAGTGATTACGGAAATGGATTCCGATGAGGCGGTGCAGGTACTGGAGGATATGGACCTGCAGGATCGTAATGAGATTCTTGACCAGGTACCGGAGGAGGAACGGGAAGATATTGAAATTGGACTGGCATATCCGGAGGATAGTGCCGGACGGAGAATGCAGACCGATCTCGTCTCGGTTGGTAAAGACTGGGATGTGGGAAAAACCATCGACTATCTTCGTGAAGAAGAGGATTTACCTGAGGAATTCCTTGATGTCTTCGTGGTCGATTCCGAGGATAAACCCATCGGAGTGATTTCTTTATCCCGGATCCTTCGATCTCCCCGCCCCACTTTGATGCGTGAGATTTGTGATGAGACCCAGGTGATTGTACCTGCGGAAATGATGCAGGAGGAAGTGGCTTTACTCTTTGAGAAATACGATCTTACAACCGCCGGGGTGGTGGATCAGGCAGGGAAGCTCCTTGGCATGATCACGGTTGATGATGTGATGGAAGTGGCCCGGGAGGAATTTGAGGAGGATATTTTACGTCTTGGTGGGGTAGGGGAGGAGACGGTGGACGACAGCGTCTGGGAATCTTCGACCAAGCGGTTCACCTGGCTACTGGTAAATCTTGGCACCGCTATCCTCGCATCAGGAGTTATTGGTCTGTTTGATGCGACGCTGGAACAGATGGTCGCCCTGGCTGTGCTCATGCCGATCGTCGCATCTATGGGAGGAAATGCCGGTACCCAGACCATGACGATTACGGTGCGGGCACTCGCAACCAAGGAACTAACCACCTACAACGCCTTTCGTACTTTTCGTAAGGAATTAGTGGTCGGCTTTTTGAATGGCTGTCTGTTTGCGGCTGTTGCCGGACTGATCACTTATTTTTGGTTTAAGGATTTGGATAATTCCGGTTTACTTGGAGGAATCATCGCCGGGGCCATGGTAATCAACTTGGTGGTGGCCGGGGTGGCTGGGGTGGCCTTGCCGCTCCTGCTCGAACGATTGAAAATTGACCCTGCGGTGGCTTCCGGTGTGTTTGTAACCACCATTACCGATGTGGTCGGATTCTTTGCTTTTCTGGGATTGGCCTCCCTGGTCTTAATATAAACTATGAGTGAAAAAAGAGTTTTTGTCACCGGTTCAACCGGATGCATCGGAGCCCATGCGGTCAGTATTCTACTAAAGGAAGGTTGTGAGGTTTTCGGATTTAACCGCAATTCACCTTCAGACATTCCGAATGGGTACCAACACATCGGCGGGGATCTTTCTGACAAACAATCAATTGAGTCCGCGCTAGAAACAGCGAAGCCCACTCATATCTTACATCTGGGAGCCCTCCAGACTCCGGACTGTCGCGATTACCCAATTCGTGGTCTTGATGTAAATGTACTGGGGACCGCCTATCTTTTTAAGGCATGTCTGGAAATGGAACTGCCCCTTGAACGGTTCGTATTTGCCAGTTCCAGTGCAGTAAATGGGCCGCGTGCCCTCTATGGAGAAGAAGGTGTTAGACCGGAAGATCCACTCCAACCATTTAATCTTTATGGATATTGGAAGATAGCAGGGGAGGGCATGGCCCAGGCTTACCATCAGGAAAGTGATGTCCCAACTGTTTCTCTTCGTCTCGCCACCACCTATGGACCGGGCCGAGATCGTGGATTTACCGCTGCGATGACCAGTGCCCTCAAGGCAGTTGCAGGGGGTGGGAAATTCGAGATTCCTTACCGCGGCAAGGAAAATTATCATTTTTCGCACGATGTCGGGGCCGGTTTTGCCCGGGCGGTGGTCGATCCGTTCACCGGGTATGGGGTTTATAATCTACTGGGTCAGACCCGCACCGTGGACGAATTCCTCGCCCGAATCCATGAGGAAGCTAAGGACATGGGGCTCGAAGGTTTCGAACTAACCTATGCGGAAGGTGCTGAACAGACACCCTTCATTTATGATTTGAATTGCGAATCCACCCGCAAGACATTCCCGAAAATGCCTCAAACCGAGATTCGCGAAGGTATCCGTATATCTCTGGGTTATTTTCTTGGGAATCAGGGATAAAATCTTGGATTTTTTGCTGATCCGTCGGTAGAGGGAAAATTTTTATAGAAAAATAAAAATATTTCTTGACCAAATGCCTATTTAGTGTAAATATGATTTTAAATCCCTTAATTAACTATGATACAAAATATAATCTCCTTCACCCTTATTCTCACTGTTTCATCCACCGGTTTCTGGTTCCTTACTCAAATTTAAATCCAGAGTAACGGATCATCCATCAATCAAATGTCTAACAGTCATCCATTCAAAAAACCAAATTCTCAGCATCACATACATATTTTTCGTGAAGATTTGCTGGAATACCGGGTATGCACCCTATCTGATACATGGAACTGGCAGACATTTTTACAGGATGGAATCACCGAACATGCAATCCTTGGATTTGTTTCGATCATAAAGAGTAGCTGTGGTCGTCCCCCGACCATCAAACTATTTACCAGCCAAGCCCTGGTTTCCTGAAATTTTTCAACCTTCATTCCCTTAATCTTACAAACACTCATCCCTATGAAAAACCTACATTCCCTAATTCCCTCTTTTCTCTTCGTGTTCTCTTTCTTCTTTATGAATCAGTCCGTTTCGGCTGAAACTGAATCTATTAATCAGGAACTTGCATCGCTCGTTCAAGAGGCGGATGATTTTCTGGTTGAAACTCAGGCACTTACATTAGCCGAGATCCACCACGACTTTTCATGGAACTTTGGCAACCTGTCTTTTGTCACCTTCGTCGCTCTTTTTTCCCTTACCTGTCTGGTATTAATTAGCTTTCAATATGTGATCTCAGAAAGAAACCGAAAACCAGCAAATCGATAGATAGGAATTTCGAAAGCTACTGCCCCAGTTTGTACAGAGCCTGCACTTCTTCGGCGGATAATGCTCGATCGTAGATGCGTACATCGTCGACTGAACCGTTCCATGCATAATCCCCTTGCCCTTGTTCCTTCATCGAGATGTAAAAATTTTTCTCAGCGGTAGATCTGTAATTAGCACTGCCAAGTAAAGTACCATCGACATACAGTTTTGTTTCAACAGAACTAATAATGGTGCTGAAGTTGTACCATTCATTTGCCTCAACCAAAAAAATTCCAAACAAATTAGTGTCACTGTCCCAAGTGTTTAAACATATTTTGTTGTGAGAAAAAAATAAGTCAGGTCCAGAACTTTGGTTTCCGAAACACCACAACATTACATTATTTCCGCTTACTCGTTTTGCCCAAGCAGAAATTGACACAGTAGAACCAAAATCTTTGGATACCAAAACATAATCATCCACCCCATCAAAGCTCAACGCTCCACCAATTTTACCCGTCGCCCAAGTAGGCCCGCCCGTTAAACTTCCATCATTGCCATTACCACTTGAATCATAAGCAACGGTTCCACTTGTTTCATCAAACTTCCACCAACCGACCAAGCCATTGAGCAAAGCATCAGATGTTTTTACCTCAACTTTGTTTGACTCCACGCTCCCAAAATCATTGCTAACGACCACCGAATAATTTCCATCATGCTGTGTAGCATTTGCATCGGTAATTGTTAAAGTGTCATTGGTTTCACCCGTTAAATCCACACCATCCTTTTTCCATTGGTAAGTGAGGTACTTGCCTTCGGCGGTAACAGAGTAGGAAACATTAGTATCTGCATAAACCATCTGAGCTTGCGGCTGAGCAGTAATCTCAGGCTTAAGGTATTTGAGAATAGTAGAATCTAGCTTCGCAGTCGTCACCGATCCATCGGCATATTCTGACTGTACGACAGGTGTGCCAACAGGGGCATTGCCATCCTTGCGGTATAGGTCGTAGATGCCTTCCATGGAGGCGTTCAGGTCGGCGGCATAAAGTTTATTTGAATAACTATCGGTGCCCGTACTATCAGTACCTGTAACTCCACCAAAAATGTATATCTTATCGTTTAGAGCGGTAGCAGATGAGTATTTATTGGGTGTCGGTAAAGTACCATGAGTTTGCCAATATCCTTTCTCATTATCAAAATACTCAATGGATTGGACTATTCCATTTTCATTGAAGCCACCTGCAACAAATATTTTATTATCCCATACCCAACAAGAAAAACCACTTCTCTTGGTCACAAGGCTTGGGCCGTTTATCCATGAATTAGTATCTGGGTTATATATTTCTACTGATCTTAGCTTGCCATCATTATTATTTGCGCCGCCTATAATCCATATCTTATCTTCGTAGACTAAACTTCTATGACCATTTCTAGACAGGTTCATATTAGCTTTTTGAATCCAATTTCCAGCGGAAGAATATGAATAAAATGTATTTAATATAGTGTTTGATTGCCTTCCACCGCCAAAGTAAATTTCTGATCCCAGTGTGACTGCACTGCCATATCTAGTCTCTACTGGAAGTTCAGTTCCAACGGACCATTCATTAGTTTGTGGATCATAAACTTCTACTTTTGATAGATTATAGCCTCCAAGCACATAAATCTTATTTTCATAATAAGTTGATGCCTGTCCAAATGTAACCTCAGTTAAGGGTTGTTTTGTGATCCATATGTTTAAAAGAGGATCATATGATTCTACTAAATTATACGATGTTGAAGGACTGACATGTCCTCCAAGAGCAAAAATTTTTCCATTTGGGCTAAATTGAAGCATAGACCCCAAAAATGCTCTTGGTTGAGAGAATGCAGCCTTTTCCTCCCAAACTAATTCCTTTGGCTCTCCCCGCTGATAAAGCGAATACCCCGCAGGAGCGTCTGATCCATAAGGCACCGCAAGCAGACTGCCAACGGATGGTGCATTGTAATTGGTCGTGGTCTTCTCCTGATTCAATTTCTCCGTAACTTCTGAAGACAGGCGGTTCATGCCAATGGTGGCGTTTATGTCTGCTTTGATTTTAGGAGATAAATCGTTGTGGTTAACTGTCCGATTTAGATCGGACAGTACATCTTGCCCTAGCATCTGCTTGGTAATCGCACCTGCTTGAACAGCCATCGCCGTTGTTGCAACATTTGCAGAATCTGCAGACTTCGCACTTTCAGCACTAAACGCATAAGGCACCGATGCAAAAGGACGGTCAGGGCTTAACTGCTGAAACCCATTAACCCCATCGCTAAACCATACCCTAAGTTTTGCATCATTGTGCTGGGCAAACACAGCAGGATCAATCGCTCCCATACCCTGCAGGGCGGTGTTGCCAAGAAGAACGGCGTACAATCCGCCATCAACAGGAACACTAACCGAAGCCTGAGGTTCCGATCCGCCCACACTCGTTCCGTCATTGCTCCAATAGGTGTTCGTGCCATCGGCATTGACGAGAGCGAATTTGAAAAGCCCAGCACCATCGAAAGCTTCACCATTTACGGCTACCTGTCCCGCATAATTTAGAACGGGCGGTACTGCCTGCACAGAGATAGCTACTCCAAACAGTAGGATTAGTATCTTGTGAAATAAAAACATGCCTTGCATGATCCGCCAACATCATGGACTTGTCAAAGCTTAAGAAAGTAGCTTTTTACCTTAAGCTGGTGATAGGTAGACTGGTTTTGGATGCTCTGTTTCACGAAAGCAACGCTCTCGTGCTGAGTATTTCATCGAAGTGGTTATTTTACCGACAGGCAAACGGCTTCCTCGGTACTTCGCATGAGGACCTTGCCTTCGCTCAGGGTGGGGGTGCTCCAGCATTTTCCGGTGATCAATTTTTTACGGGCCAGTTCCTGATAATGACTGGAACTGGCTTTGACCACGCTCAGTTCTCCCTTGTCGGAGAGGGCGAGGAGATGCTCGCCCGCAAGGATGACATTCCCAGGGCCGTAGCCGTCCTCACTCCACTTCACCATGCCAGTCTTTAGCTCGATGCATTGGAGGGGACCGGCCCCATATTTTTTGAAGCTAAACATGCCGTACAAATGACCGTCGTGATAGACGGGAGTGCTCCAGTGATTGATCACATCATTGGGCTTACGCCAGACTTGGTTGCTGGAAAATTTACTTCCTTGTTTACTGATTTTGTAAAGACCGGCACCTACACCATATCCGGCTGAGCAATAAACCAAATCACCCGCAACTACGGGAGAGGCAGCGGTCGATACTTTGTAAGGAAATTCCTGGCGCCAGAGTTCTTCGCCGGATTTTGGGAGCAGAGAAACCAGACCGGACTGGCAGAAAAAGATGACTTGTTCGACTCCATGAATCTTGGTGAGGATAGGCGTGGCATGGGTGGCGAGTTCTGAGCCTGTTTTCCATTTTACTTTCCCGGAATCTTTATCGAAGGCGAGAAAGGATTGTTTGGGGCCACCACCATAAATAATTACCAAATCATCGACGATGAGGGGTGAACAGGCATTTTCCCAGCGCGGGTTGATCCCGTCGTGTTCTTTGAGCACATTGACTTTCCAGATAAGTTTTCCATCCTTGGCTGATAAGCAATAAAGGGACATGTCTGAATCGTAAGCCCAGACTTTTCCATCAAGAACCGACGGAGTGGATCGTGGTCCATCGCCTCCTTTATTGTCGGATGCTCCGGAGTTTCCACCGCCTGCTTTGTAGTCCATGATTCCAAGATGGGTACTCCATTCGCGTTTCCCTGTCTTTAGATCAACGGAGACACAGATCTCACGCATCAGGCCGTCTTCATCTTCTTCGGCGATCAGAGTGAATGCACTACCATCGTAGGTAGTGAAAGAACTGAATCCAAGGGGAGTCTTCACTTTCCAATCGATCGAGCTGGGTGATTTGAGCCAGTTTGCAGAAGTGATCGACTCGTCGCTCAAGTTATTGGAGAAGGGCCCGCGGTGCTGGTTCCATTCGCCGGCGTGTGCGGAAAGGAAGAGGGCGGAAATAAATACGCAGAGAGTGAAGATTGATCTAATCATGCTTATCTTAACAAATTGGTTTTGATCGAAGTTCAAGAACGATCGTTCGTAGTGGGTGGTTTTTTTTGAAAACGAAAACGGAAAAAAAGCACGGTGCCCACAAGGGTGATGAGAAAATACCAGGGAAACCAGCCGAGGGCTTCCACAAAGACGGCTTCCTGTTCCGAGAGTTCGGGGCGTGCAATTCGTACATTGTTTTCCTGAGTCTTAATCCAGGCGATGAGGCTGGAATAGAGAAGAGAGACTGCCCCGTAGGACACATTTGTGGAGAGTCCGCGAAAACTGAGCACAGTGGCCCTTTTTTCCGAGGGTGCATGTTCATTAAGATAGCGACTGGCGAGGTAATTCATTGACTGCATGGTCGCATAGAGAAGGACGGCAGGTAGAATACCCCAGTAAGGAATTGCTTCTGCAATTCCGAGGAGGCCGATCATCAGTAATCCGCAAAGTAGGAAAAAATTTTGATTGGGCGTACGGGTCTCGGCCAGATACTTGGCGATCCGTGGAACGAAATACCCCATCAGGGACATGCCCGATGCTACCAGTCCAAAAGTTGCCAAGGGTAGATCAATCACGCTCCAGTAGGCACTGGCAATGGTCAAGAACTGCCGGATGACATTGTCGAGAACCATGGATGCGAGGAGAATGCCAAGGGGGAGGGGAGTCTTCCAAATCCACGAACCCGCTTCGAGCGTAGTACGAAGAGAGGTTCGGATGGTTTCTCCAAAAGAAGTATCTTTTTTCTCAGCCGTCGTTTCTTTCATTCCGAGGGATGCAATTAGCACGACAATCGAGGAAATAAAGGTAAGTAGTATGGGAGCCTTGATTAGTGCCTGAGAAGTAAATTCGTAATTGATTCCAATAAAGTGGAGGCAACTGTTTACAAAACTGGCGTCGTAAAAAGCAGAACCGGTCATCATGGCAAAGAAAAAGGCGAGCGAGGTAAAGCGCTGGGCTTTTTCCAAAACTGCTCCCCATTCTTTTTCCCGGCCATTGGCTTTGAGGGAATCATAAGCGAGAGCTTCATCGGCTCCGCTGACCGCGGCCTCGGCTATCCCGCTAATTATCCGGTTTAAGGCGAACAGCCAAAACACGGATGCCCCTCCATGCATCGGGGCGAGGAGCAGGGCAACCATTTCAATCATCATACAGAGGGCACCCAGTACAATCAGTCTTTTCCGGCCAATGGTGTCTGCAAGGGCACCGGAGGGGACTTCCAGAAGAATAATCGAAATCGCCCAGATACCATTTAGGATCCCAAATTCTTCCCAAGTCAGACCGTGTTCCAAAAAGAGCAGGGCAAAGACTGGATAGTAAAAACGGGCGTTGAAAAACATCCGGAAACAGATGAACCGGGAAAGATTTCCATTTACCTGTTTATCCGTAAGCGAGTCCTTCATCTTCGGATGAACGGAAATAGATTCTGTTTATAACGAGAAATAAAAAATAGCACCCTACTTGCAAAGGGTCTTGCCAAAGAACAGGCAAGCCGATTCTACCTTTATTGTATGCCTGCCCGACCCAATATTCTATGGATTTGCACTGATCAGCAAAGATACGACACCTTGCGGTCGTTAGGAAACTCATTGGCCCAAACTCCTCATCTTGATGCATTCGTTGCAGAAGGTACGAGCTTTGCGAATGCTTTTTGTCAAAGCCCGGTCTGTGCACCGAGTCGGGCTTCTTTTTTGACGGGCAGGTATCCACGGACCACCCGGTGCCGACAGAACGGGCAATCAATACCGCCTGATGAGCTTCTGGTTTCGACAATTTTTAATCGGGCGGGTTATCGGTGTGGACTGGCGGGTAAGTTGCATCTGGCATCGTGCTCAGACGGAAAAGTGGAAAAAAGGACCGATGATGGGTATGATGATTTTTCATGGTCTCACCACCCACAGCCGGACTGGGAGGAAAATGCCTACACTCAATGGCTCAAAGCCAAGGGACAGGATTGGCATGATTTGCAGGGAGAAGAAATAAGCCCCTATGTAAAGGAAGGACCCCCGGCGGAGTTTCATCAAACCACCTGGTGTGCGGAAAAAACGATCGAATTTATTCAGGAGAATCAGGGAAAGAACTGGTTTTTCAGTTTTAACTGTTTTGATCCTCACCATCCGTTTGATCCGCCCAAGGATTATCTCGAACGATTTGATCCAGATAAGATGCCTCTCCCCTCGGAACATCCATATGAAAAAGAGACCAAGCCGAGCTATCAACTTCTCGACCGGATATGGGCACATAATAATCCTGGAGAATTTCATACGGAAGCGATGTCGGATAAGGACCGGCGACAGGTATGTGCAGCCTATCATGCCATGGTCACCCTGATCGATGATCAGGTGGGTAGGATTTTGCGGGCATTAGAAGAGAGCGGGCAGACGGAAAATACCCTGGTGGTATTTATGTCAGACCATGGGGAGATGCTGGGAGATCATGGGATCTATTTTAAGGGGCCTCATTTTTATGACTGCCAGGTACGCATTCCATTGATCATGCGCTGGCCGGCCGGAGGGATTGTGTCCAACCGTCGGGTGGAGGGCTTGATCGAGCTGGTCGATCTGGCTCCCACTTTTCTGGATGCGGCCAATTTAGAGATACCGGAACAGATGCAGGGACGGAGTATTTTGCCACTGCTTCGCGGTGCAGCGGAGACTGAGGGCTGTCGCCAGCAAGTATTTTCTGAGTATTACAATGCGTGGACTCATTCGGATGCATACGGTACGATGCTGAGGACGGAAGAGGAAAAGATCGTGGTCTATCACGGAACCCAACAGGGAGAATTCTATGACCTTCGTAAGGATCCGGAAGAGTTTTTTAACCTGTGGGATGATCCTGACTCCCAGGAACGAAAAAATGAGATGTTGTTACGATGTTTTGACGCCTCTGTATTCACGATGGATCCGCATCCTCCAAGGCTTGGCCCGTTTTAAGTTTTTTCTTTTTTGAATAGGCTTGATTGCTTGCCAATCCATGGCAATCTAACCCTTTTTCCCCTCCTACATTACTCATGAACATACACGAATACCAAGCGAAGCAACTATTTGCAGATGCTGGGGTGGCGGTCCCAAATGGCACCGTTGCTCAGAGCGAGCAAGATTTCGATCAAGCCCTGTCGGCCTTACCGGAAGGTAAGCCGGTTGTCGTCAAAGCCCAGATACACGCGGGCGGACGAGGAAAAGGAACTTTCAAGGACGGTTTTCAGGGGGGCGTGCATGTCGTTTCTGATGCTGCCGTCGCCAAGGAGAAAGCCCAGGCAATGCTTGGGAATGTGCTTGTGACCAAGCAGACGGGAGAAGAAGGAAAAGAAGTGGGCACAGTCTACTTCACCGAAGCTTCTGATATTGAAAAGGAATACTACCTCGCGGTTCTGATGGACCGGGCGACATCCAAGCCTGTCATAATCGCATCCACTGAGGGTGGTGTGGATATCGAAGAGGTGGCCGAGAGCTCTCCGGAAAAAATTCTTAAGGTTTTGGTGGATCCGGCACTCGGTTTGCGTCCATACCAGGCCAGGCAGATCGCATTTGGTCTTGAGCTCTCCGGAGATTCTTTCAAACAGTGTGTGAAACTGGTCACCAAGCTGTATGACTTTTTCTGGGATAAAGATTGTTCCCAGGTCGAGGTAAACCCATTGGTGACCACGCCTGCTGGCGATGTGCTCGCTCTGGATGCGAAAGTGAATTTTGATTCCAATGCGTTGTTCCGTCACCCGGATGTGGTCGAGCTTCGTGACCTCACTGAGGAGGATCCCAAAGAAGTGGAAGCTTCGAAATTTGATCTTAACTATATCGCCCTTGATGGAAATGTTGCCTGCATGGTGAACGGTGCCGGACTGGCCATGGCTACCATGGATATTATCAAGCACTACGGCGGATCTCCTGCAAACTTCCTTGATGTCGGCGGAGGAGCCAATGAGGAACAGGTGGAGAACGCATTCCGAATCCTGGTCTCAGATGACGCGGTGAAGGCAATTCTCGTTAATATCTTTGGTGGAATTATGAAATGCGATGTCATTGCCACTGGAATCGTCAATGCGGCTCGTAAGCTGGATATGAAGGTGCCATTGGTGGTACGTCTAGAAGGTACCAATGTGGAGGCCGGTAAGAAAATCCTCGCCGATAGCGGACTGGCATTGGAGCCGGCAGATTCACTTGCCGAAGCTGCCGAGAAAATCGTGAAACTGGCTGCTGAAGCTTAATAACCCCGAAAAAAGGAAAATTTTTAGATGAGCGTATTAGTAAACAAAGACACCCGTCTCGTGGTTCAGGGAATCACCGGTAGCGCGGGAAGTTTTCATACCACTCAATGCATGGAGTACGGCACCAATGTGGTGGCCGGTGTGACTCCCGGTAAGGGCGGACAAAAGTTTCAGGATTCCGTACCTGTGTTTGATACCGTACAGGATGCAGTGGATAAAGAAGGTGCCAATGTGGCAGCCCTTTATGTTCCCCCTCCTTTCGCCGCTGATTCCATTTTGGAAGCGATCGATGCGGAAATCCCCTTGGTGATTGCGATCACTGAAGGTATTCCAGTGAAGGATATGGCCGAGGTCAAGGCACGCTTAGCCACTTCCAATACCCGTTTGATCGGACCGAATTGTCCGGGAATCATCACTCCGGGTGAATGTAAGATTGGGATCATGCCCGGTTACATTCACAAGCCTGGAAAAGTGGGAATCGTTTCCCGTTCCGGAACTTTGACTTACGAAGCGGTTTGGCAAATCACCCAGGCCGGTCATGGACAGTCCACCTGTATTGGTATTGGGGGAGACCCGATCAATGGAACCAGTCACCTGGACGCAGTCAAACTCTTCCACGAAGATCCGGACACCGAAGCGATCATTCTGATTGGAGAAATTGGTGGCACTGCGGAGGAAGAAGCTGCGGAGTTTATTAAGGAAAATGTGGATAAGCCCTGTGCTGCCTTTATCGCCGGACGTACCGCACCTCCAGGCCGTCGTATGGGGCATGCAGGTGCGATTGTTTCCGGAGGTAAGGGAACAGCCGAAGCTAAGGTGGAAGCTCTGCTTGATGCGAATATTTCCGTGGCCGAGACCCCTTCGCACATTGCGGAGGCTCTTTTCAAGGTCTGGAATCCCTAAATTTTAAAATGGATTAGAAACTTCTCTCCGAGCTCAGCTTCGGGGAGAAGTTCATCTAAATTCCATATTTTGGCCGGGTGTAAGCCGGAACTGTTTAATTCCTCGGTGTAGTCTCCACCTTTGAGATATAAAATACCATTTGCCGGCGAGTGCTTGGCACCCTTGGCGATTTTGTTCTGCACCCAGCCAAAAAAAGTGGGTAGAGCGGTGACCGCCCGTCCAATCACGAAGTCATAGGATTTCTTCTTCGGTAGTTCCTCGACTCGTCCACGGATTACTTCCGCATTTTGTAGGTCCAGGCGTTTCACCATGTCTTCCACAACCATGACTTTCTTACCGATCGAATCCATCAGGGTGAAGCGGGCCTGCGGGTAGCAAATAGCCAGAGGGATTCCCGGGAGTCCACCCCCGGTACCAACATCCAGGAGCCGGGCCTTGGGCATGAGTCGGAGGAACTTGGTGATGGTCAGACAATGAGCGAGGTGTTTGATCTCAAGCCGGTCGGTGTCTTTGCGGGAGACCAGGTTGATCTTGGCATTCCATTCACGCAGGAGAGAGGTGTACTCAATAAGCTTGGTCCAGGTTTCTTGCTCAAGATCGGGAAACCATTTCTGGAGGATATCCCATGGGTCTTCCCCGTTATTCATCGGTTTATTCTATTTCGACTGCGTCCAAGCCTTTTACCAGATCATCGATTGCTTTTGCCTGGGACAGAAAGGCTTCGAGTTTATCCAAGGGCAGGGCACAGGGACCGTCGCATTTGGCTTCACTCGGTTTTGGATGAGACTCAAGGAAGAGTCCGCCAATGCCCTGACTCATGCCTGCGAGCATAAGTTCAAAGACTGCCTGTCGGCGCCCGCCGGCGGAATCACTACGCCCGCCGGGAATTTGCAGGGAATGGGTAACATCAAATACTACCGGACATCCGGTGCGTTTCATGATCCCGAAATTCAGGGGATCGACCACCAGGTTGTTGTAGCCAAATGATGATCCCCTTTCGCAAAGGAGAATCTGATCATTTCCGGCTTCTTTAAATTTAGTAATAATGTGACCCATTTCATGGGCCGCAAGGAACTGGGCTTTCTTGACATTGATGGGCCGCCCGGTCTCGGCCAGAGCGACCACGAGATCAGTCTGGCGGCAAAGGAAAGCGGGTAGTTGAAGGACATCAATGACCTCGGCTGCCGGTTTTGCCTGAAAGGGTTCGTGGATGTCGGAAATTACAGGGACATCGTAAGTCTCTTTGATTTCAGCGAGGATTTCGCACCCCTTTTCCAAACCCGGTCCCCGGAAGGAGGTTATCGATGAGCGGTTGGCTTTATCAAAAGAGGCTTTAAAAATATAGGGAATGCCGAGCTTCTGTGTAATCTCATTGTAGGCTGCCGCAATTTCGAGGGCCAATTCCCGGGACTCCAGCACATTCATTCCCCCAAACAGGGTGAATGGCAAAGCGTTGGAGACTTTAAGTGCTCCGATTTGAATTTCCTTTTGTTCGCTCATGCGTAAGCGATGGACGGCGGCGTGCCATGTTCTGCTGATACAATAATACCGATGCCTCCCCGGGCATTGAAATTTACTTCGACCCGGCACCAACGGGGATCAAGTGCGGTGACAAGATCGTCGAGCAAGCGGTTGGCAAAATGCTCATGGAAGGTACCCTCGTCTCGGAAGGTCCAGAGGTAAAGTTTCAGAGACTTGGATTCCACGATCTTTTGATCGGGCACATAGCGGATCATAATTTCCGCAAAGTCAGGCTGTCCGGTTTTGGGACAGATGCAGGTGAATTCACTGGTGTTTAATTCCACCACATAGTCACGCTCNGGGTTNCGGTTGGGGAAAGTTTCNAGTTCACGCTTGGGTTGGGTGCCTCCCTCGCCAAGTTTGGTTAGGTTTGAATGTTCAGGATTNGTTTCGCTCATATAAAAGACCTTCTCTTATCTCAATTCTCGGAGGAACCGGCAAGAGTAGAAGATTTCGATAATTCCAGCCACGGAATAACCGACTCTTTATTCTGTAAATAGCGGGATAGATCTGCACAAAATTGATTTCGCGTAATCTCCCGGGCACCCATTTTTTCGAGATGGGCTGTGTGTGCCTGACAGTCAATCATTTCTACCCCATATTTTTGCGAGAGATTTGCAAGATGAGCGAGACATACCTTGGACGCTTCCGGAACCTGATGAAACATAGATTCTCCAAAAAACATTTTCCCAAAGGCCAGCCCATAGAGTCCGCCAACTTGTTCACCTTCCTTCCATGCTTCAATAGAATGAGCGATTCCCATTTGGTGGAGCTTTTCATAATCATCAATCATTTCCGGCTCGATCCAGGTGGATTCCTGTCCGGGTCGAGGAGATTTAGCACATGCCTCCATGGTCTGCCTAAAGTTTTGATCGATCCGGATTTCGAAATTTCCATCGGTCAGGGCTTTTTTTAAACTCCTGGAAATTCTTAAATTTGACGGATCGAGCACCATCCTCGGATTCGGAGAAAACCAGCACCAGAAATAGGGCTCCTCTTCCATCTGCATCCAGGGAAAAATTCCTTTTTGATAAGCCGCCTGTAGGCGAGATACCCCGAGAGATTCACTGACGGCGACCATTCCATTGTCATCTGCCTGNGATGGATCAGGGATNAGGGTGGGGTTTTGATCATCGAGTAAGAAGATCATCGAAGAGCAGAGGGCTATTTGGAAACCAGTTCGATCAGACTGACTTCCGGGCGGCAATTAAACCGGAAGCCATATATGTTACCAACGCCACGGGTGATATGTATATGCCTCCATTTATCCCAGCGGTGGAGACCCTCGATCATCGACTGATCTACTACCGGGGCAAAAGGAGCGAATTTGGTAAAGGGCACAATAAACTGACCTCCGTGCGTATGCCCGGCAAGCATCAGGTTCCAAAAGTAAGGACGCAGAATTTCCTTCGCGTCCGGGTTATGACACATCAGAATGACAGGTTCCCTTGAAGGAGTTTGAGAGCGGTGGGTTAAGCAGAGCCTNGGNTGGCATTCTTTAGACCATAAGTCACCCACCCCTGCAATTTGCAATGGAATGCCTTTGATCCGAACCCTGATTCGTTCATTGACCAAGAGTCGGACTCNGGATTTCTTAAGCACCCTCTTAAGATTATCGGATGTATNAGGNCCNCCATGTCTGGANGCCCATGAACCCCCATCATGATTTCCGAGGCAGGCATAGGTNGGAATCTTCGACGAAAACATGGAAAGCAGTTTCCCTAAGCCTTCCAAATCCGGTTCACTTGGAATNTCGGTAATAAAGTCACCGGTTATAAAACAGGCGTCCGGAGATTCAGAAAAACCCTTCCGCAGAGCGAGTTGAATCTCTTCGATGGACACGGTTTTGGACAAATGCAGATCGGATATGTGAAGGAGCTTTAATTTTTCCTTTTTTTGAATCCCACGAAAAGGAAGGGTGATTTTAGAAAGATCAAGCCAACTGGCTTCCAGTTTTGAGTAGATTCCACCCAAGGCAGGGGGCAAAACTGCGGCAAGGATTCGAAGAATCATTCTTCGTCTGGCAACCTTCCTACGACTGTAGGGGTTTTTTCGGGACCTGGATTGAAAGAAGTCCGGAATTTCCGGTATCATAGGTAGTCTTTAATTGCTAGGTTAGGAAGGGGCATCAATACCGCCTTCTTCTTCCAGTTTTTCGAGTTCCTGAATCAACCTCACCTGATCGACGGTCATTTCNCCGGAGGATTTAAGGTCTTTGATTTTTACTTTATTTCCGGCTTCCTCTTCCTCTCCGAGAATCATGGCATACCTTGCACCGGATTTTCCGGCATCTTTGAATTGCTTGCCAAACCCGCTGTCTTTGAGTGGGTGAGAAACCGCAAAACCGGCTTTTCGTGTATTGGCCACCAGAGAAATTCCGCTCTTCCTTTGTTCTGGTCCACAGATTAAGAAAAGATCNGGAGNCATCACATAAGTCGGAAGTAATCCATTTTTTTCAAGACAATCACTGAGNGTCATGTCTCCGATNGCAAAACCTGCGGCAGGCANATCAATGTTGCCNGAAAGTTTTTTGATGAGGTCATCATATCTTCCTCCNCCGGCCAGGGCACGCCCTTCCCCTGATGCTTCAAAAGCCTCGTATACAAAACCGGTGTAGTAAGCGAGTCCCCGAACTATGGATAAATCTATTTTGATGAATGCATCCACCTGATGACCTTCGAGAAGATTGAGCAGTTCCTGCCAGTCCTTTGCCCGTTTCTCACCTTCAGTTCCGAAGGAGCTGAGTTTGGAGAGCAGATCGTCCAGGTTATTGATTTTCTTAATTTCATTGATCTTGGTCAGTATTTCCTCCCCGCGGCCAGGACTGGCTGATTCGAGTGCCTCCTTGGTTTGTTCAGGCTTCCGCCTCTCGCTTTTGTCAATCGCATCGAGAATAGCTGGGCGGATTTCCGGATTGATTCCAATATGATCAAGAAACAACAGCCATGTCTGACGATCGCTCAAGCGTACCGCAAAATGATTTTCACCCAATCCCAGGGTTTGCATGATCCCGCAGAGCAAGGCGATAAGTTCGGCATCCGCACCGACGGAATTTTCTCCCAAAAGATCGGCATTGAATTGATAAAAGGATCGTCCCCGTCCTTTTTGGGGCCTCTCGTAACGAAAATGCTCACCGATATTATACCATTTAATCGGTTTGGGGAGACTGTTGGCTCTCGCAGCGACCATTCTGGCAAGGGTGGGGGTGAGCTCCGGTCTGAGGGCTACTTCTCTTTCCCCTTTATCCTGAAAATGAAATAATTGAGATGCTATCTCGGGTCCTGATTTTTCGATATATAAATCGAGGGGTTCGAGGACAGGAGCATCATATTCACGAAAGTCAAAAGCTCGGGCCACATTGCGGAAAACGCGAAACAAATGGTTCCGCTGGGCACAAGCCTCTGGTGGAAAATCCCGAAATCCCGGGAGGGTTTCAAACATCTATCTAGATCCTTCGCCCAAGTCAGATATTATCCAAGTCCAATTTGGATAATCCGGCTTTCATCTCTTTACCCGCTTTAAATTTAACAACAGCCCTTCTGGGAATGACCACATCAGTCTCCGGTCTGTTGGGGTTACGGCCGACTCGTGATTTGCGAACCTGCACTTCGAATACGCCAAAGTTACGGAGTTCAACATTCATGCCGGTGGTTAAAGCCTTATTGATGTTATCGAGAGTTTTTTGGACAATTTCTGTGACATCTTTGTGGTTATAGTCAGCACTCTCGTAAATGTTTTGAACGATTTCTCTTTTGGTCAGGTTATTCGACATGATAGGAAACTGTTTGAAAGCACGAAGCTTGGGGGTTAGGATAATATTTGAACTTTCATAAATTCCCAACAGGCAACAACCTGTCAAACTCATAATTTTTAATATGCCTAAAAAAGACGACGATAATCCATTGGAGGAAATGCAAAAGCAATTGCGTGACCTATTTAAGAACAAAAATGTCCAAGTCGCTTTCGCTCCATTCATGGAATCGATGACAGGGAATACTGACAATGGAAAAACGGAAGAGAAAGGTGCTCAGGAGAGCCCTCCAAAAGAACCTGAACCCACCCGCGACGAAAAATTAGATAGCATTCGTACCTTTGATCGTAAGCCCAAGGAAATCCGGGATTATCTCGATCGCTTTGTGATTAAGCAGGAGCAGGCCAAGCGTGTTTTGTCGGTTGCGGTGTGCGATCATTACAACCATGTCCGTGCGTGCATGAAGGATTCAAAGAAGGCCAAAGCTCCTTATGTGAAACCTAATGTACTACTGCTTGGGCCGACGGGCGTGGGAAAAACTTTTCTGATGAGGAATGTTGCTCAACTGATTGGAGTACCATTTGTAAAAGCGGATGCCACCAAATTTTCGGAGACAGGCTATGTTGGATACGATGTGGATGATCTAGTCAGAGATTTGGTCAAGGCAGCGGATGGAGATACGGAATTGGCCCAATACGGAATTGTCTATGTCGATGAGATTGACAAGATCGCGGCGGAAGCCTCCAAAAGTGGA
>NZEN01000003.1 GCA_002689665.1 Opitutia bacterium
TTGATCTTCGGTGATCGATTCAGGAAATACTAATAAGCGACTCTCTATACCAACTTTGGCTGCAGTCTTTTCTTTTTTACGTACATAAGAAACCGATGCCGGGTCTTCACCCACGCGCACGAAAGCAACGCAGGGCTTTTGGTTTTCGAAAGCTTCTACCCTTTTCTCGAGTTCCTCAAGCAAGTCGCTGGCTACAGCATTGCCGTCAATCAGTTCCATCGAATTTTTGAAAATAACTTAATCTATGCTACGCAAAATTCGGGCACGAATAACAAGATCTTTCTTCCCTTCCTCGAGTGGCTCAAGCTTACCCAGAATGTTCACGCGTTTGTCTTTGTAGTCGATAGGGTCAATTACCTTGAGGTTCTCCATGTCGACAAAGGCCAGTCGACGACCTTTGCTATTCTCTAATTGGTATGGGAAATTCTTTTCAAACCCAAGTGTTCTTGGCTTAAGGACAAGCTTACCTTCAAAGTTGCGGTGTAGATTAACAGCCGGAGGGATAACCGGAGGGTTGATCTTCATATCTATTCGGCTTGGCTGATTTTGCTTGGTTTCGAGTGGATCCAATTCTTGGATAGCGACTGAATTGGATTCCTTAGAAACAGGCTGTATTTTTTGCTCATTAGAAGGTGCAACAGCAGGTTTTTCGTTCCATTTTTTTCTACCCACAACAATCGGTTCCACTTCCGTTACTTCCGCAATCTGCTCGGTCTGCTTCTCGTCAGTTTGAGCGAAAGCATCCGCAAGATTGAAACCGCCGTTTTCATCATCCGCCACAGCGGTACCGACATTAATGAAGGTAATAAAGGTAAAAATTAGTGCCAATTTTTTCGATTTTGTACTTCCCATTTTGGCAATTTAGAAAATTTAACGGGGAAAGAGCAAATCAATTTCTTTTTCATTCAGTTCACGGAAACTACCGAGGGGAATTTTATTAAGATGAAGTCCTCCCACCGAGACCCTTCTTAATTTTTTTATTTGGTAGCGGAAATGGCCAAAAACCCTTCGGATTTCCCTTTTTTTCCCATGGCCCAATATAACATCCAATCGGGTCTCTCCAATGGGTGATTTCCCCTTGGCTTTTATTTCATCTATCCGCAGGAATTCACCCTGGTCTTCGATACCCTGAATCATTAATGGGAGATGCTCACTTGCAAGAGCTTCTTTAATTTCCACCTGATATTTTTTTCTTACCTGCTGGGATGGATGCGTAAGTTTGTGAGCTAATTTCCCGTCATTTGTGATGATAACCAAGCCTTCACTCTCAACATCCAATCTTCCGGCACAAAAAAGTCTGGTTTGAAGCAATCTTCTGGGTAATAGTTCGAAAATAAGTCTGTCCGCAAACTCATCGCTATTTGAACATGTGTACCCCTTTGGCTTATTGACCGCGAGCGTGACGGTTTTGGGCATCTGGGCTCGGACGACTTTTCCGCTTACTTTAACGATATCTTCCAGGGGAGACACTCGCTCACCGAGACGGGCCGTCTTTCCATTCACGGTTACTTTTTCATCCTGGATCCAACTTTCACCCATGCGGCGAGAGCACAAACCTGCATCGGCCAGAAATTTTTGTAGTTTTGGCCTTTCCAGAGGCGAGTTTTTGGATGAGTCTTGAGAAGTCATGAAACTTGTGTGTTGCTTTACGTCTACGAATTTAGCATTTGTCAATTGAAGAGCTCTTAAAAAAGCTTTAAGTGTGATAAGAATATTTAATGAGTGAGGATTTAGAAAACAAAAAAACAGCAGTTGTAACAGGAGCGGGAAGGGGAATTGGGAAAAGTATTGCCGAGGCTTTGGCCCGCGATGGCATCGAAGTCTATTGTGTCAGCAAAACAGAATCATCCTGTGGTGCGGCTGCTGAAGAAATTCGTGCAAATGGTGGAGTGGCTCATGCCTTACCCATCGATGTTTCCTCAGGGGAAGAGATTAGAACTGCCTGTGATAAGCTTTTGGAGGAAAAGGGTTGTATTGATATTCTTGTCAATAATGCGGGGATTACTCGCGACAACTTACTTTTTCGGATGGAGGAGGATGACTGGAATGCCGTCCTGACCACTAACCTTACCAGCTGTTTCCATTGGATCAAAGCTTTAGGCCGTCCCATGACCCGTAAAAGATGGGGGCGGATTGTAAATGTTTCATCTGTTGTTGGACTTACCGGAAATGCAGGGCAGGCAAACTACGCCGCAGCCAAAGCCGGGATGATCGGACTCACCAAGAGCCTGGCCCGTGAATTTTCTGCCCGTTCCGTTACGGTTAATGCAATTGCACCCGGGTTTATCGATACAGATATGACCTCCGGGCTAGACGACCGTGTTAAAGAAGTCGCCCTTGGTACCATTCCCCTTAAAAGATTCGGTAAGGTTGAAGATATTGCCGAAATGACCTCCTTTTTATGTTCAGAAAAAGCATCCTATGTCACCGGACAAGTTTTTACGGTTGACGGAGGCATGGTCATGTGAACATGAAGAAATCATAAATTAACCAATATTAAATACTATGTCTGAAAACAACGCCGATCGCGTAAAGAAAATTATTGTTAGTCAACTCAATGTAAGTGAAGAGCAGGTCACACCTGAAGCCAGTTTCATCGATGATTTAGGTGCGGACTCCTTGGACCAAGTTGAACTAGTCATGGCCCTTGAAGAAGAATTCGACACTGAGATCCCAGAAGAAGAGGCTGAAAAGCTTCAGACTGTTGGTTCCGTCATCAAATATGTTGAAACCAATCTTTCTTCTTAGAACAATTTAAACTCGGCGAGTGGATGGGAATGCACTCACTGAAGGTAATTTCGAAGTAGATATGAACCAAGTTGTCGTAACAGGAATGGGTGTGCTGACTTCGGTGGGAACCGGGGTCGAAAACTATTGGGGTGGGCTACTGTCTGGTAAATCCGGAATCACCGCAGTAACTCGATTTGATTCCTCAGATATAGCCAGTAAGGTTGCATCCGAAATCAATGATTTTAATCCTGAGGATTACATGGATCCCAAGGAAGCAAGAAGAAATGACCGGTAC
This sequence comes from Opitutia bacterium, assembly GCA_002689665.1. Lineage (GTDB taxonomy): Bacteria > Verrucomicrobiota > Verrucomicrobiia > Opitutales > Seribacteraceae > Seribacter. Next base: position 3,026 of record NZEN01000003.1, read on the forward strand.
GCTCAGCTTGCTTTGGCCGCTGCTCATCATGCCCTTAAAGATTCAGGATTAACCAGGGATGATTTAGTCCCCGATCGCACCGGCGTTATCGTTGGCTCTGGGATAGGTGGGATGGAGACAATCGAGAAGCAGATGACAGCTCTCATCCAGCGGGGACCCCGACGCGTGTCACCCTTTATGATCCCCTCCCTTATTGCCAATATTGCAGGAGGAATCATCGCGATTGATCTTGGGGCGAACGGGCCAAATTACTCGCCTGTGAGTGCCTGTGCATCCGGCTCTCATGCGATAGGGGAAGCTTTTGAAATGATCCGTCGTGGAGCGGCGGATATGATATTTGCTGGAGGTAGTGAAGCGGCCGTTACCCGTATTGGATTTGCCGGCTTTTCCTCAATGAAAGCAATGAGTACTAATTTTAACGACGATGCAAGTCGGGCATCCCGCCCATTTGATCGTAATCGTGATGGATTCGTCATGGGAGAAGGTGCCGGAGTGCTGGTATTGGAAACCATGGAAAGTGCACAGAAAAGAGGAGCCAAGATTTACGCTGAAATCATCGGGTATTCAGCCACTTGTGACGCCTACCATGTGACTACTCCAGATGTTGAGAGTAAAGCACTTACTCAATGCATGAACCTTGCCATCGGACAGGCACAAATTGATAAGAGTTCTGTCAATTATGTGAATGCACATGGCACCTCCACTCCATACAACGATAAATCAGAGACTACGGCTCTGAAAAATGTTTTCGGTGATCATGCCAAAAATGGATTGATGGTCAGCTCCACAAAATCAATGACTGGCCATCTTCTTGGTGCTGCCGGAGCGATTGAGGCCGCCGCAGTTTGTAAGGCGATTGAAACCAAGGCCGTACCGCCAACAATCAATTACGAAGAGCCCGACCCTGATTGTGATCTGGATTATGTACCCAATGAATCACGGGAAGCAGATGTACAGGTAGCGATGAGCAATAATTCAGGCTTCGGCGGGCACAACGCATCTTTAGTTTTTCGAAAAATCTAATTTCTCTTGGTTTCACATTGATTGTGCTTGCGACAATGTGATCTTAGATTATTCTAAAGACTTTTAGTGTGCACCCGTAGCTCAATTGGATAGAGTGCCTGGCTACGGACCAGGAGGTTGGGGGTTCGACTCCCTCCGGGTGTGCCATTTTAAGCTTTGGGCTTCTTTACAGTAAAAGTAGAAAGTACTTTATTCCTTATCTGACTTTTCAGAATCACCCATTGGTTCGGATTTAGCCGCTTTGTTATCCTTAGCTTCAGGTTTTGGAGAAGCTTCTTTTTCCTCTTTCGAGTCGTCCTGATCCTTGGAATTAGAATCTGATGAAGAAGTAGAGTCTTTCGAAGAAGAAGCTCCCTCGACTGGTTCTTCTGACTTCTTTTCTTCTATGTCAATTGGCACCTTGGATGTTTCTGAAGGTTTTTTCTCTTCAGGTGACTTCTCTGCTTTTTTCGGCACAGAAGAATCTTTTTCCGTTTTGGCAGTTTCCTTTTTGGCTTCAGGGTTAGGTGCATCGGAAGTCTTCGAAGAACCATCCTCTTTTTTACTTTCTTTGGATTCTTCCTTCTTGTCAGAATCCTTTTCCTTAATCTCCTTTTTGTCTGAATCTGTGGACGAGTCTTTTTTATCATCCGAATTTTTCGACTTGGGATCTTTTACATCCTTATCGGATTTTTTATCGTCTTCCTTCTTTTTATCGTCTTTGTCATCACCCTTGTCGGACTGGTCAAGTTCAGCATCTTCGTTTTTAGCTTTCACTTTATTGAGGACATTTTTCTTTTTCTCCGCTTCTGCTTTGGCTTGGGCTGCCATTTCCTTTCGGGCTGTGATAAAGGAGACCACGCAAAGAATTACGAAAACGAGCAGCAATCCTGCTGAAGTAAGCATGGTGGTGGCTTTTAAGGAAGAAGCATGAATGATTCCGTAGGTTTCACCCTTGAGCCAGTTCATCTCTGAAATTGCAGCAGGCAACATTCTGAAGGCTAACATGATAAACCCAACCAGTCCAATAAGCACAGCAACATGCATGATGTGTTTTTTTGCATTGGGCTTCATTTCTGCACCTTGTACCAGAGCGATGAGAATGATTCCAATGATCCCGGGAATAAAAGCAGTCCAACTTTTGGAAAATTGAAGCGAATCGCCTGGCTTTAATTCAGTCTTGGATTCAATATTAGTCCAATTTGTCGAAGTAAGCGTAACAGGGGAGGTGTTTCCGGTGAAATTTTTGTAGACCAAGCGAACTTTGGATCGGTTGGCGTCGGTTTCAGCCAAGTTACCAAGCTCACCGGTCTCCGCATGCACGGCCAATGCTTCCTGTGTATCTCCTTTGGAGGAGGCGTGCCAGAAGGATTGAGTTTCGTATGCTGTCGAACCTTGCTCTACCGCGTAATTGGCTTGTGATCTATCTTTTGCGTGATTTTGATTCAAGCGATGTACCATCCAGAATGCATATTCTCCAGCCGACTTGCTTGATGGAAATCCCAGATCTACAGAAACCGAATCGTTCCCGTCGGACAGAGTGAACTCTGCATCATCAGCAATTGGACCTGTCAACTTTAAGGACAAACCAAGATCTTGAAATAAATAACCAGCCAAACCTGTGAGGATCAAGAGTCCGCCGATAATATATGTTGGAATTTTAAGCATGTATTTAAAAAATTGGTAATTGATGATTCAGGCAAGCTTCGAAAGTGATTAATTTAAGCCAAACTTTTTAATATCGAGGAATTAGATATCGTAGTGTATTTTAAGAAAATGTCCCCTCAATCGACACCTGACATCTTAGAGCAAACAGAAGTTGAGACTGAACATGCTCAAGTTTGGAAAGTGATCGTTTTAAATGACCCGGTTAATTTAATGAATTATGTGGTCATGGTTTTTCGCAAGGTTTTTGGCTACGGGGAGCAGAAAGCTATCAAACACATGCAGGAAGTCCATGAATTAGGTAAGTCAATCCTATGGGCCGGTGAGCGTGAACAAGCTGAAAGTTATGTTTTTCAGCTGCAAAAGTGGCGTCTGCAGGCTGTTTTGGAAAAGGATGATTGAATTTCAAATCAAAGTGGATTCTCGAATCCTTCAGGCCATTTTACCGCAATTAGAAAAAACTTTTGGTCGTGCTTCAAAATCAGGTGGTCTCGCTTACGCCTGCCCTAATCCGATGGATGAAGATTTTGTGGAGGCATGGGAAAGCGGACTGAAAGAGGAGTTTCTCAATGACCGTAAGGCCTTGGCTCGTTTACTCAGGAACCCCAAGTTTAAACACGGATATGTCGAAGTAGAAGAGGACGAGATAGAAGAATTACTCCGCAGCCTAACCGAGCTTAGACTTACCTTGCGGGACGATGCCCTTAGTGAAATTTCAGATGAGCAACTTGAGCAAGGTAATATAGATCTCCATGCAGAGAAATCGACCGTTCGTATTGGCTATTTTGCCTACCTGGTGATGGCTGAAATTCAGGAAAGACTTATCTCTGAATGTAGCTAAGCCGGTCTAAGAATTTGGTTATTGGCGACCGCGATGCCTCCAAGCATGGACCCAACGATCCCGATGTAACCTTGGTCGGTACCGGCAAGAAATAAGTTTTTATATTTGGTTGATCCATCCCTTGACTTGGTTGGAGAACCATAAAGGGTACCATTTTCGTGACTGGTGAAGCGCTTGATGGTCTTCGGTGTAAAGGTGTCTCGTAATATAATTCTATCTGCGATTTCATCCATACTGTCAGTTCCCCCATTCAAGTAGCGAAGACCATTTTGAAGAATACGATCTTCATACTTTTCTTTTTCGTCCCTATATTGTTGTTTCGACAACGAACTCCAAAAAGGAAAATTAGCAGGGTGGGTGATCCTCAGTTTAAAATTAGATGAATCGGTTGTAGAGTGGTAATTTTCTGGAATGCAAATCACTCCAGATCGTAAATCTACTGGATTATGAGGGCAAATATAGTCAAATTTTTCCGAATCGTTGAAAAAGACGACCGTTTCTTCCCAGTTTAATTCCTTGGGTGTGCCTTGCATGACGGAAATTGATTCAAGAATAGTAAAATTACCAACTTTCGATTGGTTATCTTCATTATCGTGGGAAGATAGCAGTGATTCAGTTTCGATGACTCCACAGGTGGAGATAATTTGTTCGGCGATCACATTTTCTCCTGATTCGAGTTCAATTTCTGCAATCTGATCATCGTGAACATGGAATTTACTGACTCCGGTGTTCATTCGTCTTTCGACACCCAATTCTTTCAACTTACGGCAAAGAGGGTCCAGGATTGCTCGAATTCCTTCCTCTGGACGGGCAAGCCCCTGCCTGAAAATTGCATCGAATAACATTACAAAAGTAGGGAAATCGATATCATCATGGCGGGCAGACCCATAATAACAGGTGGGGCAGAGGAGCATTTCTGCCAGAAGAGGGTCGATACTTGAGTCCTTCAATATTTCCCTCGTGGAAAGTTCTGGTGCGTCTACTGAATACGCGGGAAATTCCTCCATTTTTTTTAACAGTTTACCAAAGGCATCTTTGCTTGCGGGAAACTTTTCATTTACTTCTTCAATGAAGTTGGGAAAATTATTGGAAAATCGAAGTTCTTTTTCTGGAAAGGAGATTCTGGAGTAGCTCTGCTCCTTCAGCTGAAGAGAATCGAGAGGGATTCGTAATTGTCTGCATAACTTGAAAAGGGGTGATTTTTTTCCTGAGTCCTCAGACGGGAAATTGGTCAGGGCATGCAGTCCAACATCGAATTTCTTTCCTCCTTTAGCGTAAAAACTATTGAGCCCGCCAACTACATAATGTTTTTCCAAAACCAGAACTTTTTTTCCAAACATAGCCAGACGTAACGCGGCGGAGAGTCCTGATAGTCCTGCACCGATAACAGCTACATCATATGTGTTATTTTCCACCACTTTTTAGGAGAATGTATTTAAACTTCTCCGAAGGAAGAAAGATAGAAGGTTAAGCAGCAGCAGACGCCTCGAATTTTGGCAAGAGATAGTTGCCGCAACTATCTAAAGATTCAAGTTCCCGGTATTCAGCTTCAGGTACATCGATACCGTGCTGTTTGCGTAGTTCCATGACAATGTCCAAAAAATCCATTGAATCAAGATCTAGCTGATCACGCAATCTAACCTCAGGCTTCACATCCGTGAGATCTTCATCCGGTGCAATTTCAGCAATAATATCAAGTACAATTTGTTTAATTTTATCCTTTGTCATGTCTAACAAATTAATTTCTATCTTAACCCGAGAATTTTTTCAAGAGTAGAACTGAATTGATTCCAAGCATACCAAATGAATTATTCAAGATGACATTGATTCCTCCATCCTTCTCTTTTGGCTGATTAACCACCAAGCCAGGCAAATGACAGGAAGGGTCCAGAGTATCTAGGTTGATGGTGGCATGGGCAATGCCGTCATCAAAAGAAGGCAGATTACCAGCCAACTCTATGGCACCAGCGGCTCCCATGGAATGTCCAATAAAGCTTTTGGTGTTGTTCACAAGAGTCGCAGAATTTTCACCAAATACATTACGCACGGCTTTGCATTCCTGCTCGTCTCCCTGAGGGGTTGAGGTTGCATGGGTGCTGACAAGATCGACATCTTCAGGAGTTAGTTCCGAATTTTCGAGAGCCTGGCGGATACACTCTTCCTGTCTTTCTGGATTAGGTAGAACATAATCCGTACCATCCGAGTTAATACGATAGCCAAGAATTTCTGCAATTATGTTCGCGTCTCTTGCCAGAGCATCTTCAAGTCTCTCCAAAACATAAATGCAACCTCCTTCGCTCACGACTATACCATTACGGTCTTTATCGAAAGGACGGCTAGCTTTTGTTGGATCTTCATGTGATGCTAGTGCTCCCTGACTTTTAAATCCGGCAAATATACCAAACGCCCGGATACTCTCACTGACTCCTCCGGCGAGGGCTTGATCACATTCTCCAAGACGCAACATTTGTACACCCTGGATGATCCCGGCATTCCCAGCGGCGCAGGCAGCACCTATGGTGTAATGAGGACCGGTCAGCCCAAGGTTAACGGTGATTTCACCCGCCGGATTGTTGGCAACGGTTCTCGGGTTGTGATGATGGGTCCAATATTTGACATCTTCATCATAATGATCGACCAATTGGCAAACTTCCGTCTCGGTCTCCACATTTCCATGTTCCGTAATGCCAAGATAAACACCAATTCGGGAAGGATTTAAATCGTCAAGGAGAAGACCCGCATTTTGCAGGGCTTCATGGGCACAATAAATACCAATTCCCCCTGCTCTTGTCCCAACTCTTACTTCCTTGCGGTTCTGATATTTTGTTTTTTCAAATTCGCAAACACCGGCCGCCTGCTCGCCCATATTACGAACGGGGAATTTGACCACTCCGCTTTTACCTTCGAGAAGAGCCTGTCGGAACGTAGGCAGGTCATTTCCCAAAGGACAGGTTAGTCCAACTCCGGTTATGACGATTCTTTGTGGATGCATGAAAAAAGATTAAAGTAAGGGCTTTTTCTTTGAATGTAATAATTCCTGATAAAAGGCAAGGTATACTGGTGCAATAATTATACTCTAGTAGCGAATCTCAAAAACATCAATTCGCTTGCGAAGCGTGGCTCGGGTTATACCCAGCAGTGCGGATGCCTTTACTTGATTTCCCCCACACTCTTTAAGGGCTCTTTGTATAATTTCTTTTTCAACGGTTTCGATTAGATTACGATCCGTATTTTGCCTGGCATGGGCGTAAGCGATGTCGAAACTTTCCTCGATACTGATTGAACTGGGTGCATTAGACCCAGAGAAATCCTGCCCATCCTGCCCATTCTTCACACCAAAATTAATCCGATCATCTTGAGGTTCGTTAATAGGTGGCACGCTGGGAGTCCGATCGGGCGAATCATGCACTTCTGAAAAAACACTTGTTTGTGCATCCTGTTTATCATCAGATTTGGATTCGGAAGAAGGTTTGTTTTCAATCTCGGAAATTAGGGTAGCCGGGAGATCTTTGCTGAGGATTCTTTTACCTTTGGAAATAACGGAAGCTGAATGAAGAACATTTTCCAATTCTCTGACATTTCCCGGCCATGGATAACGTCCTAATAAGTCCATGGCCTCTTTGGAAATTTCTGCGGTCCCGGTGCTTTTTTCACTATTAAGGCGTTGCAACATAAAATCTACCAATTCAGGAAGATCTTCCATTCTTTCCCGAAGGGCAGGGGTTTTGATTCGTACGACATTTAGTCTGTAGTATAAATCTTCTCGAAAGGTTTTTTCCTGAACCATTTCCTCCAGGTTCTTGTGTGTGGCTGCAAGTAACCTTACATCCACCTTTTTTACTTTGGTTGCTCCCACTCTTTGGATTTCACCTTCTTGAATAGCCCGAAGAATCTTTGTCTGAGTAGGAAGTTGCATGTCGCCAATCTCATCGAGAAAAAGAGTGCCTCCATGGCATAATTCAAATTGCCCAGCCTTGGCTTCGGTGGCTCCGGTGAACGAGCCTTTTTCATGCCCAAAAAGCTCACTTTCTATAAGGTTTTCAGGTATTGCCGCGCAATTGACGGCATGAAAGGGAGCATCTGAACGGTGGCTGTGTCGGTGGATACATCTGGCAACCAATTCTTTTCCGGTTCCACTCTCCCCGGTAATCATAATCGTTGCTTCGGATGCAGCAACCTGACCGACTTGCTTAAGGACCTGCTGCATCTTCTCTCCACTGCCTACAATACCCTCTGCGTAATCAGCTGAATTGAGAAGGTGCTCGTAGGCATCTTCACTATTAAGGGAATCTTTACTTGCTTTGAGGGCTTTGCTGACCAGTTCTTTTAATTTTGCCAGATCGAACGGCTTGAGCACATAGTCAAACGCACCATGTTTCATCGCTTCAATTGCGGTTTGAGTTGTGCCGTAGGCAGTCATCAAAATTACCAGCGACTGGGGGGCCGCAGTTCTTAGGTGTTGCAATGTTTCAATACCTGATATCCCTCCCATCCGGTTATCGAGAAAAATTAAGGTAGGTTTTTCTAACTTGGCAGTCTCGATCCCTTTCTCTCCAGAGTCGGCGGATATGACCTGAAGTCCTTGACCTACTAATACTCGATCCAGCGAATAGCGGATCTCAGCGTCATCATCAATAATTAATACAGTTGCTTCAGTTTTGTTCACGAAAATTATTAAATTTAAATTTGTATTTCTAAGATTCTTCCTGAAAAGATCAAAGACAATGATAAGAAAGATTCTTATCATTGACGAAAAATGGCCTAGCTACATAATGGTATTTGTCGTGCCAGGGTAGCTCAGGCGGTTAGAGCGTCGGACTCATAACCCGAAGGTCGGCGGTTCAAGTCCGCCCCCTGGTACCAATTTTAAAAAAAATAAAGCCTATTTACTTTTATCTCTTTTAAAAAGACGATCAAACATGCTTTTCTTTTGAGTACGGTTATCTTCCTTTACTTCAGGTTCAGCTAGAGAGTCATTCGAGTCCATTGTTTCAATTACCTCTGGGGTTATCGCTTCAGATACCTCAGGGTTCGCAAGAGGTTGCGGAGTAATAGTAGGTGGTGCGATTATTGTTCTACTCGGGTTTTGTGATACAGGGTTTGGTAAAGATTTATCGGATGTAGAGACCTCATTGTTGGTCGGTGCTACTTGTAAAGCTTTGATTTGCTCGTCTGTCTTGCCCACATATGTGCGCATGACGAGATCGTGATCTTTGTTTAGCCAATGGCTACCAAACTCATATGGATTAGCCTCTGCGAATGCAAATTCTCCAAACCACGCCTTGTTTTCGGTGATTTTGTCACAGACCATGAAATATCGGGTACCCACTTTCTGTGGGATTTCACCTTTCATTTGAATGGACAACCAACCCGCTTCTCTTTCTCCTAGCCCCTGTGTCGCTAATTGACTGACGATATCCTCTCGTGTCAAAGTCCATCGGCCATATTTTGGTCCCGAATCAGGATTACCTGCTCGTACAAATCCACTCATGGATAGACCGTAATGAGGAGAATCCAAAAGGTTCGCTTTTCCATATAGAAGGACTTTGGTTAAAATTCCATTTTTAGAAGCAGTAAAACTAGTCCAATTTTTCCGGGGCACATAACTGAAGCTGGTGGTGTGTTGTTCCTTAAAGAATTCCTGCGAATGATCAAGTTCTTCGACCCTTACCTTGGGGTAATCAAGATCAGATATAGTGGTAGCGGTTACTTCATTGCTAATCGATAAATCTTTCGAACCAGTTGTGTCTTCATCCGGTACAGTCTTTTCCGACACAGAATCACCCCCGCATCCTGAGAGGATGAGGATTGAAACATAAAAGATATAGGAGGGTAATTTTTTCAAGATGGGCAAAAAGCAACTTACATTATGCAAACAAGGGAAGTGGTTTCATGCAAGACTTTAACATTTGGCTCGTTTTTATTACATCTTATGGTAGAGAAAATCGATGGACAGTTTGGCATTTTGGCTCCCGCTCTTGCTTCTTTTTGCTTCAGCCCTGATAGGGACAGCTTTGCAAAGAAGATCGAAGGATCATTGTCTGAAAAAATTTGAAAACTATCTCGTATTTCTTCCCTCCCTCACTGGAAAATTAATTGAAGGGAAACTCAGCGTATTTGCCCAGGGCATTCAAATTATTTATCCCCAAAAAGTAGAACAGAATATGGGATTAGTTGACTCCTTTGTACTTCATCCTGCTGAGATCGAAAAGATTCCCTATATCATTCGTCCCGCACCCGACCCTGATACCCGTGCCGGAGTTCTCTGGAATACAGAGATGTCTAGAATTTTACACCCGACTATTATCGACCGCTTCCAAAGGAGCACTCTAACCTTCTATAATATGTTGAAAGATGCTTTCGGTCAGGCGGCCAAAGCAATCCTAGGGGCCTTGAGCAAAGATTCCGCCTTTTCCCAGGTCAAAGATTCCGGCAAGCGACTCGAAGAAGTGAGATCGGGTTTGACTGATCTGGTCCCGAACGCATGGGAACCAATTCTGGAAAAATATCGGGGTCGCCGGGTTGTTATAGAAAGAAAGGGAAAAGAAGGTTCAGTTTATGACAGCGGAGTGCTAGAAGACTACTCCTCCAAATACCTACTTTTGCGGGAAGTAAAACTTCAAGACCCTGAACTCATAGAATTAATTGACCAGACCGTGAAATCCAAAATGAAGTATGGATATGATATTCTTTTCTTACGCAAGCTCGCAATAATCCGGCATACCATGCTTGATGATTCTTCTAATTAGTAAGCAACTTCTTGACCATCCAGCGTACATTGCATACTTTAAAGACTTAAGACTTCTGCATCGTTCGAGAAGTTTCATTGGTTCTTTTCCTTACTCCACTCATTAAGGGAATCTATCGACAGGCGTTTGCAGTCAGGCCGTAAATCGGAAGACTAAAGGCGTTGCGAGGGTACCCACCTGGACCTTTAAAGGTCACAGAACCGATGTGCCCGATGTACGGCGAAAGTGGAAGTCTTTTTTTATATGATCATTAATTCAATCGAGCCTCATCTGCTTAGCTGCCCTCTACCTGAGCCAGTTATTTATGCTTTTCAGGGAGGGCAACGAACCATCTATAAACGCGATGCAATGGTTGTTCGTATACAAACGGATGATGGAATGACTGGATACGCTCCTGGGCCTGCTTCAATAGATGTTGCTAAAAAAATTGAAAAAGAAATAGCTCCCCAACTCATAGGGCAGGAGATATTCGACCCTTTCCATTTCGTGGACGATATGGTCGAAAAACAGGGGGATGCTATCTGGTCAGCTGCCGGAGCGGTGGAAGTGGCCTTGTTTGACCTATGGGGAAAGGCAAATCAATGCTCTGTGACTGATTTTTTTGGTGGGCGAAAACAGGAGACTTTAGCCTGCTATGGGAGTGCTGGCATGTATCAATCTCCCGAGAAATATGCCGAGGAAGCGGCGGCCGTCTGTGAACTCGGATTTGAGGCATATAAGTTCCGGCCTGCGCTTGGTCCAGCTGAAGATCTTCGGACAGTTGAATTGATGAGGGAGGCAGTAGGCCCTGATGTCGGACTTTGCCTGGATGCCCACGCTTGGTGGAGGATGGGTGATCAATCCTATTCGCCTGCTATTGTTGAGTTGCTCTCTGAAGCAATCGCGATGCATGGTGTTACCTGGTTGGAGGAGCCCTTGCCCGTTGAGGATAGAGATGGTTATGCTAGGTTGAAAGCGATGAGTTACATCGATATTGCCGCGGGCGAGCATGAACAAGATTTACTCGGATTTCGTACCCTATTGGGAAGAGACTGTGTAGATGTTGTGCAAGCGGATGTTTCTCACCACGGTGGACTTTCTGGTCTATCCAAAATTATTGACCTTAGTGAGCGTCGTTATGCAACCTTTGCTTTTCACAACTGGGGGACTGCCTTGGAAACCGTTGTCGATGGATTGATTGGTTCCTGTTTTTCACGGGAAACAGCCCGATGGTTGGAGTATCCACAGTACGCTCATCGGGATGCCCGCGTGATGTATCCTTTTCCGCTTTCTGATGAATTGGTTCCCGATGCCCCAGTTCCTGTAAATGGAGAATTACCCTTACCTGATGGGTATGGATTAGGAGTGAAAGTCAATGAGGAGGTCTTTTCGAAATATTCTTATCAAAAGGGGCCTTGGAGTAAGTTCGAGATCGATTCCCCTCAATCGACGCAATACCTAAGTGGTGATCATGCCCAAACCTGGGCAGATGAGTCAGGCAATTAGTGGATTTCTATTCAGTCATCTCCCGCCAAACTTGATCCTTCACACTGAAAACCATAAGTTTGGAAGATGTTGGAATAAAATAAAGCCATCCGCCTTCGATATGTGAGTACACCCATGGATATTCATCAAACCACATCCAGCCCTTACTGGTTGGTTGGTTGTTGCCATCGATAAAATATTTGAAACTTCCGCTTCCTCCTTCGGACAGGCTTCCCTCACTCGTTGATGAGAAGGTCATTTTATAAAGTGTACTTGTCACCCCATTCGCATGGGCGGGGATGTTGAACACAATTTCATTATTGCCGGATTTTACGAATCCATAGGTTGTATCCTCCGAGCCTTTATCCGATCGAATTGTGACCACTCCATTTTCTTTAAAGATGAAGGTCGTTGTTCCTATGATCATGGAGTCACCGGATAAATTGAAAGGTGCATTGCCCATCGATGCCTCTTCTAAAGTAAATGTCCCACTTGAAGTTTCTTCAGATTCTTGTTCATTCCAACTGAAGGATCCTTCCGCAGCTGATGTGAAGGATAGGGTAGTGGTTTCATTTAAGCTGGTGGAAAGTGTTCCTGAGTTTCCATTGGGACTCCATGTGTAGGTAATACTGGAAACTTCGCTATTTTGAAAATTGCTTTCCTTATGGAAGAAGATGGCATTGCTACCGTCGATAAACTGGTAAGTGTCATTCATGCTCCCCTTATAAATCTTTCCCACAAGCGAGGATGGAGCATATTCCGGATCCGGTTCGGGAGCACCTGAGGTGACGGAAAAATTGGTAAAGCCAAGATCTCCCTCTGCTAGTGGCAAAATTTGATCAGAACTAGTTTCATGATTGTAATAATAAGGCAAAACAAAGTCCATGAATGGTGCGACGATGCTTAAATCTGGATTTACCCAATTAGTAAATTCATGAGTTGATTCATTACCTGTGTAGGTGTTTTTTTCCGTCACTACACCAGTTTTCCAATTTAATTCAGAAAGGGTGTTCCATTTTCCATTAGCAAAGTATTGGGCGTAAATGGTGCTGGATGAAATTGTATTAATAAGTCGAAAATTTTCCTCATTTGCCAAAGAATCTGTCCATATTGAAGTATATTGATCACTGAAAGAGTTATAACTTTCGACATAAATCTCAGCCAAAATTGTGTCGGTTCCCTGTTTTCCGATTGAAATATCAAAGCTAAAACCACCTTCTTCTAATTCAGCATCCACACCAACAGCTGCAAACGATCGACTTTGAGTATCAGAGATCTTATTTATTGCAGATCCTTCCACCACCCAATCTTTTTTTAGCGATATTATTGAGTTCGCATTAATACCCTGCCATCTGTCGTCTAGGTCATAATTTGTCCCGCTTATGAAAAAGTTACCTTCCTTGACTGTAGTAGTCACTCCATCGTGGATTCTAAGCGGCCATAAATTTGTACTAACAGAAAGTTTATCAAAACTATCTGTAAAGTAATAATCGAATGGAATAATTGAATTTTCATATGCATTAAATGTGAATGTACCGGAGCCGCTCGACACTTTTTTCAATTGTACACCGTTATCGCTGTCATAGTAATCGAATGTAAAGGTACCGTTTTCAGAACTTTGGAAATACAAGCTCACATCAGCATAGGAATCAGTAATAACTCCAAGTAGCAGCTTAACATCCGTATTCGATTTTTTTGTCCAAGAAATGGATTCTGGATACCATTGGCCATTATCTCCATCTCTATTTAGTGCAGTCGTGATTGAAGTGAAATACTGGACATGTGTTTCTTCTTCAGAATCAACATTTCCCTCTGAATCAATTGAGTTTGTTATTTTGAGAGCTATTTTATGACCGGTTGGATCAATTGTTGCATTCGCAATGGCAATCGAGCTATGAAAGCAGAAAACTAAATATGCGAAAATAAACTTTGAAAGAATGTTTCTTAAATGCATCTTTCCTCATGTATAGGTAGTAGAAAGAAGTGCAATAGTTTATTTTATAGAATTTATAGTTTACTATATAAGGCTCTTAACACCTGAGATTGCAATACCAAGTTTTTTAGCCTGTATTAGGACTTCAACTTTATCCAAGAGCAGAACCGACCTGGATTCCAAGGCTACATTTTTAATATTTACTTCGCTAAGAGTTTTCAGAGTTTGCACGCCAAATACGGGAACATCAAAACGGTTGTCTTGTTTGGGTTTTCCCAATTTTACGAAGAGGCAGTTTTTTGCCCCAAATTGTCCGGCCCGATCGAGCATGGCGTTGGTTCCCTCAAAGGCTTCCACCGCAAGGACGGTACCTTGGCTCACCACGACGCCCTGACCGACATCCAAACGGGCATTTTCGCGGGCGATTTCAATCCCATGAGCCAAGTGTTCAGGATCAATCTTTTCTTTTCCTTTCACCATGACGCCTTCGCTCGCCAAATCCTCGTCCATAAAGACCCGGGCATCGAGTAGATGGACACCTATTTTTTCAATCTCATCTCCAATTGCTCCAAAAATAGTTTCCGCGTTTTTGCGGTCGAGTCCAGCAAGCATACGGATGGCCTTGAGGTCGGGATGCAGTCCTTTGAAGAGTTTCCCTGGAGTGACCTGTCCCGCCATCACCGCATATCCGGCATCCAATCTTTTTAATTCCTTTAGCAGTTTTCCGACTTGGCCCACTTTTACTGCAGCTCTCTCATCTTCAGAAAAGGAGGAAACTAGTTCGGGAGAGGTTTCCCCCCCCAGCTCAATCAGACGAAGTGGAATTTTCGCTTCCCTGGCTCTTTCTGCCAATAAAACAGGGTACTGGCCCTGACCGGCAATAAGAGTGAGGGGGAGGCTCGCATCGAAATTATCGGGCAGGAAAATGGACATAGGTTAGATATTAGCCCTTGGCTGCTAGGTTGACCAGTTTGCCGGGCACATAGATTTCTTTAACGATTTCCTTACCCTCTAGAAAAGATTGAACCTTTGCATCTGCTTTTGCGGCTGAAATTACGGAGTCTTTATCCACATCTTTGGGAAATTGTCCTTCCCCCCGAAGTTTTCCATTTACCTGGAAGACAATGGTAATTTCATCGGCGACCAATAATTCCTTCCGTGCTTGCGGCCATGGCTCGTTTGCAATCGATGGCTTTCCTCCAAGACTTTCCCACAATTCTTCCGATAGGTGCGGGGCAAAAGGAGCAAGAAGTTGGATCAGTGTTTTGATGCTTTCCTTTGAGTAAGATTCAACCTTCTGAAGCTGATTTATCAGAATCATCATTTGTGAAATAGCCACATTGAATCTGAGGTCTTCGATCGCTTCAGTGACTTTGAGAATCGTCTCATGTAAAACCTTTAGGGTTTCTTTATTACTTTCTTCTCCCTGTAAATGTTTTTCGGTCTGCAAACATTCTCGATGGACCTTCTTCAAAAACCGATGGACTCCTTCTATCCCTTTTTCACTCCATGGTTTGACGGCTTCCAAGGGTCCGAGGAACATTTCGAACAATCTTAAGGAATCAGCTCCGTAAGCATCGATGACCACATCAGGACTCACCACATTCCCGACACTTTTGGACATTTTGTTTCCGTCCTCACCTAGAATGAGTCCTTGGTGAAAAAGCTTTCTGTAGGGTTCGGGGTTCTTGAGGACACCCTCATCATAGAGAAAACGGTGCCAAAAACGGGCGTACAAAAGGTGAAGTACGGCATGCTCCGCACCGCCGATATAAAAGTCAGGACTGCCCCAGTAGGCTTCTTTTGCAGGATCGACCAATTGGTCTTCGTTCTGTGGATCCAGGTATCTTAAGTGGTACCAACAGGAACCCGCCCATTGAGGCATCGTGTTGGTCTCGCGGGTGGCGGATACCCAGTTGTCTCCATCAGGTTTAACCTGATTTCTCGAAACCGATTTGCCTGTTTCCAGGTTGAACCATATATCCAACCATTCTGAAATTGTGGCGAGGGGGCTTTCTCCAGTACCTGCAGGTTGGTAGTTTTCAACCTCTGGGAGTTTGAGTGGTAGTTCCGAACTTGGTACGGGTAGGGCATAAAGAGTTTCTCCGTCTTTATCCGAGGTTACGGGATCATGGGGAAGTGACTCTTTGACAATTCCCTTTGTATTTTTGGCATTTTCGTAATCTTCTTTACTTACCCAAACCAAGGGAATGGGTTCTCCCCAATATCGCTGCCGCGAAAAAATCCAATCTCTTAGCTTGTAGTTAATTGCGCCTTTCCCGACCCCTTTTTCCTCAAGGTCGGAGATGATTTTAGATTTGCAGGCAATAGCCTCCATCCCATCGTATTCGCCAGAGTTAACCATGACTCCTGGCCCGGAATAGGGCAGCTTACTTTTTTCCTCCTCGCCATCCTGGGGGCCAATGACCCTACGGATCTCGATCTGGTATTTTTCTGCAAATTCATGATCGCGTTCATCGTGGGCGGGAACAGCCATGATTGCCCCAGTTCCATAGCTGATTAAAACATAATCAGCCACCCAGACGGGAATCTGCTCCCCATTTACCGGATTGATACAATAGCTCCCGGTGAAGACGCCCGACTTGTCTTTTGCTAAATCCGTGCGATCCAAATCACTCTTTTTAGCGGCCGCTTCAACATAAGTTTGGACATCATTCTCCTTTTCAGAAATGACAAGTTTTTTGAGTAATGGATGCTCGGGGGCGACAACCATGTAAGTTGCTCCAAATAAGGTGTCAGGGCGGGTGGTATACACTTCAAGTTTTTCATCCAATCCCGCAATTTCGAATTGGACTTGAGCTCCTTCCGATTTTCCAATCCATGCTTTTTGCTGCCGTTTGGTGGAGTCAGGCCAATCCAGATCATCTAAACCTTCCAATAGTTTTTCAGCATAAGCGGTGATCCGCAAAACAACTTGTCGAAGGTTGCGTCTCTCAACGGGATGATTGCCAACTTCAGATTTACCATCAACTACTTCTTCATTGGCAAGGACAGCCCGAAGGTTTGGGCACCACCAGACTGGCTTTTCATCCACATAAGCGAGTCCTCGTTGAAAAAGTTTTAGGAAGATCCATTGAGTCCATTTGTAATAAATAGAATCGGTGGTGTTAATTTCGCGATCCCAGTCGATCGCGAAACCAATACTCTTGATTTGCCGACGGAAATTATCGACATTCGCCCTGGTTGTGACAGATGGATGTGTGCCAGTTTTGATGGCATACTGTTCCGCAGGTAATCCAAATGCATCCCAGCCCATCGGGTGAAGCACATTGAAACCGCATGCTTTTTTGTAACGGGCTAGTATATCCGAAGCGACATACCCTTCCGGGTGTCCTATGTGCAACCCGGCACCCGAGGGGTAGGGGAACATATCCAAAGCGTAATACTTTGCTTTCTCAGAGTCATCCTCGGCCCGAAATGTGTTTTCGCGTTCCCAGTATTCCTGCCATTTTTTCTCAATGGAGGTAAAGTCGTAGATCTTTTGGTTTTCAGCCATGGTTTGTAAAATGGTAAAGAATGAAGATTTTAAGGGTAATTGGCAAAAGCAAAGCCGAAAATCGGCTCTCATCAAACTAGCTATGATATATTTTTATCAGTTCTTCCGGCTTTGATTTTCAATCATCTTTTTAATTACAGACATCTCCTCGGATAAATCCTCTACTTTACGATGTAAATCATGGAGGCCATCACGGATAGCATCGGGATTTTCCTTCCTACGATTCATCTCTTGCTGAATTGCCATCTCCTGGTTCGATTCATCCATGCTGTTCATGATTACGCCAATGACGAGATTCAAGACGATCATTGTTCCAATCAAGACAAAGCTAACAAAAAAGATCGCTGCTCCAAGAGGCGAAGCGGATGGAGTGGGCGACCATTTCGAAAAGTCTACATCTGAATATCCGTAGCTATCGGATCCGTACATGTTGATGTACATCACATCTGTCCAGTCCTCAAGGGTGACCACACGGAACAGAGTGAGAATTGAGCTCTGTAGATTTCGAAAATGAATGGGGTCATTGTCCCCGTAGAAAAATACCGCAAGGGTTCCATAAATATAGAAAAGCAGAAATAAAAGAATACTAACATAGAACATGGAAGGTAAACTTTTCAGTAAGCAGCTAACTAAAAGCTGTAATTTAGGGATTGCTGTTACGAGTCTTAACACCCTGAGGATTCTTGCCAATCGAAGCACGGGTAAAAACTCACCACCTAGATCGAAAATAGGTTCGAGGAGGCAGGCAACTACAATCAGGAAATCAAATACATTCCACGGGTTTTTGAAGTAATTCTGAGGTCTTTTCCCCTCTGCGAGAATTTTAAAAGCTGCTTCGATTATAAATACGATGAGAATAAAACCATCAACAATGGAGAGCAAAAATGCGTGCTTATTTGCAAAGTCTTTGTAGGTTTGGGCTCCAACCACTAAAGCCGCAAGCAGGATGGTCAGGATGATAAATCTTTTAAAAAGAATATGTTCTACGATTTTTGAGAATTGATTACTCACGACAAAAAAATGGTTGTGAAAATTACTTTACTGTTTGAGCCAATTTGTCGAGTTCCTCCAATTTAAGGCGAACTGAAACTATGTAGGGCTTTTCCCCCTTAACCCAATGACCGTAAGTTGTGGTTACAAATGTGCCGTCAGGTAAAACTTCAACGGGTGGGTAGGCACAATCCCAGCCATGTTTGTTATCCATAAGTCGAACGCGGTATTGTCCTTCGTTTCCCTGTTTAATGTCTTTGTATGTGCCTACCCAGGCAACCCAATCCCCTTTGGTTCTCGATTCTAGGGTGGTATCTCGAAAAGAAATGAAGAGACGTCCATCTGGTCCATATTTTGCAGTATGTCTATCCCCAGTTAAAGATCCTGGAAGTTCAATTGGTTGGGACCATGTTACACCTTCGTTCTGAGAAAAAATCACATGAGAGTTTCTACTTCTACTGTTTTCCCTGAGGAGAGCAGCCAGTTCTTTGCCATCCGGGGAACGAATAATCCCAGGTTCACAAAGATGTATATCCGATCTCTTGAATATGGTTTTGGGGAAACTCCAAGTTAACCCACCATCTGTCGAAAAAGTTTGTAATAAATTGAAGACTACTGGTTTAGCTCTACCACCAGACCTTTCGAAGAAGCGTCCATCGTCATGAAACATGGCTAGGTAATGCCCGGGGTTTTTAAGTTTTTCCACACTTCCCATGACCACGATACCTCCCCATGCCCCAGCTGGTTTTAGCGGGCTCCAAGAAACACCGTCATTTTCGCTTACCGAGATTCTTGCAGGATAAAGTCCTGACCATAAAATTAACCTTTTTACACCTTTGGCATCCACTACCCGGTGAATGGTCGGTACCTCTTTGCTGGTAGACCAATTTTCTGGTGTGGGTAGTCTTTCACTCCATGTTAGTCCTCCGTCCTCACTTTTTTTATAAACTATCCCTCCTTTGCCATGTCCTTTGGGATAAACGCAAAGAATGGTGGTGCCGTCTTCGAGAAGAACGGTGCTGGGATGACCCAGGTACTGGCCATCTTCTTGGTCTACAATGACTTGTCTTTCGGATTGATTAGCTAAGTCAATAAGAGGAAGGGAGTAACCTTGCGACTGTTTGCCGAATGAGGTTGTAAGCGCGGTAATGTATAAGAATGCATAGAAAAATGTGCGATTCATAGAATCTTCATAAACTCAATGAAGAAAGTGAGCGAATTTAAAAGCTCACGCAACGATGCTTTGTTAGGTGAAAAAGCCTAGGAAATCAGGGCGGGAATCGCCTGTAAGATTTTAGAGCACCCTAAACGAATCGAATGAATTATTTCACTGTAGACATCTTCTGCATCAAGATCTTCTGAACGGTCATAGGGGTCGTCCAGATAAGGTGAGCTACCAGCAGGAAGAAATATGCCGAAAGGTCGTACCTCTCCTCTGATTGCAGTGCGATGTACTTTGGTGAAATCGTCGCTTTCGTGATCTAAAGGTATGATTAGATCAGCCTGTGCCAAATCGGGTAGAGTAGAGAAGCGGGAATATCCTTGCAGGACATAACCAAGTTTGTCTGCAAAAGTCCTTAGGTTACCATCGATAGGACATTGATCATATGCTTGCGTGACTCCTCTTGAAGAAACCCGGCACTTGCCGAAGAAAGGAGATTTGCTGATTTTCTCGCGAAGAACTTCTCTTGCTAAAGGAGAGCGCGACATACCTCTTTTGCTTAGAAAGAGGATAGTACTCGCATCACCCGTTTGATAACGATGATCGAGAGATGGAATAAGACTCTTAATTCCTGAATTCGCAACACCGGTAGAAGAAATTGTATCCTCTGCGCTGGGAGGCTTGTTTGGGAAGAGAGGTGAAAATTTAGTTTTTTTGTTGTTTGCCATGTTACCGCCAAGTTAGTGACTAATTATGTTATACCATCATATATCCAATGATTCAAATTTCGAGACCATAATTGTAAGATTCTTGCAAATAATTTGGCAATAACCATGCCAATTTCGAAATTTTTGAAACTTTGTGAAGATCTTGAGGATTATTTATTGGCACTCAATTTTTTTGTATTGGGTCCAACAATCTCAACAAAATTTCCATCCGGGTCTTTGAGCATCAATAAGCAAATATCTTGGGGTAAACCATCAGGTAGTGTTTGCGGACTTTTTGCATAGGGCTTGTAGCCTTTTTGCTTGGCATTTTTCAGAACCAAATCCACGTCTTTTACAAAAACAGTAAGATAAGAAAAACCTGTCAGGGTATGTATGTATGGTTGCTTGATGTTTCGAGCAGGTTTAGGGGAGGAGACTTCCATCAATTTTAGCTTTGTAGCTTTCTCTTCGTCTCCAAGCACTAAAACATGAATCTTTAAAGGTGTTCCGTCCGTCAGACCAACTTGTTTGGGGAAATCTCCTTTGACTTCGAAACCATCTATTTCGGAGAAACCAACAACTTCTTTATAAAAAGTTAAAGACTTATCAATATCCGAGACGACCACACCAAGGTCGATCGTTTGAGAACTGAAATTTTCGGCAGAAGCTGCAAATGAAGCAAATAAGAAGAGCGAGGAAAGAAGCAATTTTTTCATTTTAAAGATATTTAGTAAAATGCATTTAGTTTGGAAGTGTCGCAAGAAAAAGACTCGGGGTTCTCGATTTATTAGTTGAGTCAGAGGTATTACTTTTTGATCATGTTTTAATGAAAACCCTTGCTTTTACTTTTTTTCTTTTGATTAACACCTCTTTCCATCTTTGGGGGACTGATAAAGTGAATGTTGTTCTTATTTTTGCGGATGACCAAGGCTACGGAGATCTAGGCTGTTTTGGCTCAAAGAAGATTAAAACACCTAACATTGACCAAATGGCCAAAGAGGGGAGGAAATTTACGAACTTTATGGTAGCCTCTCCTGTATGCACACCTTCCCGTGCCGCACTCTTGACTGGTTGTTACCCAAAGAGAGTGGGATTGCATCAACATGTTCTTTTTCCAAGTTCAAACAAGGGATTGCACCCTGATGAATATACCTTAGCGGACCATTTTAAATCACAAGGTTACGCTACGGCATGCTATGGGAAATGGCATTTAGGCCATCACCCTGAAACTCTTCCGAGGCAAAACGGTTTCGATCATTACTTTGGGATACCTTATTCAAATGACATGAATCATCCCGATAACAAGGGAAAGCCAAAAGGTGGGCCGGATGGTATGGATATTTTGTGGAATGATCCAGAATCTACTTTAACTAAATGGAAAACTCCTCTTTTCGAAAATGAAAAAATCGTCGAGTTACCGGTTGACCAAAGAACCATCACTCGTCGATGTACCGATAAAACAATTTCTTTTATCAAGAAAAACAAAGACAATCCATTTTTTGTTTATGTTCCGCATTCCATGCCGCACATACCTCTTTATGTTCCGGATGAGATTAGAGACCCTAATCCATTGAACGCCTACACCTGTGTTATTGAGCATATTGATGCGGAAGTAGGGAGGATCATTAAAACCATTAAAGATCTCAAACTTGATAAAAATACTATTGTTATTTACACCACCGACAACGGTCCTTGGTTACCCTTTAAGCATCATGGTGGGTCGGCCGGTCCATTACGCGAAGGTAAAGGTACTACTTTTGAGGGAGGGCAACGAGTACCATGCGTAATGTGGGGTCCTTCCAGAATCCCTGCAAACACAGTTTGTGACGAATTGATGGGCACAATAGATTTACTCCCCAGTTTAGCAGCGATAACAAATAGAAAAATTCCGTCCAAAAAGAAAATAGATGGTCTCGATGCTTCCAATTTAATCCTCGGTTCCGGTTCAACACCAAGAAAGGAATTTCTTCACTATACCTCAAGAGGAGTATTGGAAGGTATTCGTTCCGGCGATTGGAAACTTCTTCGCAAAAAGCCAAGGAATAAGAAACAAACCGAAATGGTTATGCTTTTCAATCTTTCCGAGGATTTGGGNGAAGAAATTAATTTGGCACAGGAGCAACCTGCTATAGTNGCGAGGCTTAGTTCNCGCATGCAAGAGTTGGATGGTGAGATCGAAAAAAATGCCAGANTGCCCTGGTTTAAAAACTAATACTAAACTTATNTAAGTATACCNACCGCNTTTCTTACAGCCTCAATCAACCGTTCTGCTTCCTCCTGNGTNTTGTAGATAGCGAAGGAGGCACGGGCCGTTGCTTCNACCCCCANTACTTTCATGAGTGGNTGGCAACAATGNTGNCCAGTACGNATGGCAATTCCTTGAGCATCTAAGAAGGTGGCCAAGTCNTGAGGGTGAATACCCTCAATNGTAAAAGATAAAACTGCAGCTTTATTGCTAGTAGTTCCATGCTCAACAAAACCCTCAATTTTTGACAAACCCGTAGTCGCAATTTGGTGAAGGTTGTTCTCGTGTTTTACTATATCCGAGATATCAAACTGTTCAATATATTCGATAGCTTTTCCTAGACCAATCGCTCCGGCGACATTAGGAGTGCCTGCTTCGAATCTTTGTGGGGGTGGGGCGAAAGTGGTACCATCAAAACTTACCTGATCAATCATATCTCCTCCTGCCTGATAAGGAGGCATTTCTTCGAGTGATTCGCTTGATCCCAGGACGACTCCAATCCCCATCGGCCCGTAAATCTTATGGCCCGAAAAAGCAAAAAAGTCGCAACCTAGTTTCTGGAAATCAATTTTTTGATGAGGGACGCTTTGTGCCCCATCAATCACAGTTTTGATACCATATTGTCGGGCTTCTGAAACAATATCTTCGATTGGGTTGATCGTTCCTAATGTGTTCGATATAGCAGTCAACGCGATCAATTTCACTTTGCCTTCGCTGAATTCCCGTGAAATCCATTCCCTGTCCAATGAACCATCCGGCAGGGTGGGGCAGATACGAATAGAGAACCCAATCTTTTGAGCGAGTATTTGCCAGGGAACAATATTCGCATGATGCTCCATTTCGCTCAAAATCATGCAGTCTCCTTGTTTCAAAACAAGGGGGCCAAAAGATTGGGCTATTAAATTTAAACCTTCGGTTGCTCCACGGACAAAGATAATTTGGTTTACCGAAACATTAAACCTTTGGGCGATGAATTTTCTAGCCTGATGATATAAATTTTCCGCATCCTCGGCTAATTCGTAGACCCCTCGATGAACATTAGAATTAGAATTTGTATAATAATTGCTGATGGCATTAATCACGCAGGCAGGTTTTTGGGAAGTAGCAGCGTTGTCTAGAAAAGCAAGAGGTTTGGATCGATTGTCCCTTTGTAAAATAGGGAAATCAGACCTAATTTGATTAATGTCGAATGTACTAAAGCCCATTGTGTAAGGTATAATGCGACCGCAAGGGGAGAAAGCAAATTTAGTTTTCCAGGAAAACTTCTTGTTTCAAGTTAGCCCGGGTAGATTTATAGGGCCTTTAAAAGACTAATCAGAAGATGATTTTGGTATTTGGTAATGCCGCACGTAAGTCCTTTACACCATTCTCTGTAACTTTAGATCCCCAGAGGTAGATTTCTTCCAAGGTCTTGAGTGCGGACAAATCTTTCAATCCTCTATCAGTAACATTTGTCCCAGAGAGATTTAGGTAGGACAGGAATTTTAAGGAGGATAAAGACTTAATTCCGTTGTCAGAAACTATGGTGTTTCGGGCAGATAACCATGTCAAGTGTTGCATTCCTCCTGCTGCACGCATCGCTGTGTCTGACATTTTTGTTCGAGAAAAATCAAGCTGAGTTATGTTATTTTTTATACTTCCTAGGGCACCTAAGGCCGAGTCATCAATTTCACCCGCAAAAGATGAAAACTCTGCACGTAGTAGTGGATTTCTTTCAGAAAGTTGCGTAACCAAAGCATAGGTCTTTTGGGCGGCTTCAATTTGGGTTTTGGATGGAACGCTTACCCTTTTAGCGAGCATATCCAGGACAGATATTTTTGCGTCCACAGTCCCAACAGCAAGTTCGACTTTTTCTTTTGGCTTAGGTGCAGCATTAGGATCTGCAGCTTCAGCTGCAGGTTGCTCGCTCGCACCTTCTAATATCCATCTTTTGATCATAGTCCTCTCATCTTCGGTGAGAGGATCACCCTTGGGAGGCATAAGTTCAGGGTCATCATCTGGCAAAATGACAACTTGAAAAAGAGTGCTGACTGTTGGGTCGCCCGGCGTAACAATTGTTCCATCAAGGTTGCCTTTCATTACCATTTCATAGGTATCTAGCTGTAGACCAGCCGTAGGTTTGATGGTTCGCCCGTTTTTCACATAGGGTTCTCCATGACAATTTAAGCATCTATTTTCTAAGAGGGGTAAGATATGGTTATTAAAACTGACGGGCTCGTCAGGTGCAGGAATTCCACCCTTGGTTGCAGAAACACTGTTTTTGGAAGGATTAGCACCTTCCTCAATCCATCTTTTGATAACATCTTTTTGCTCTTGATCCATCGGACCACCCTTCGGAGGCATAAATAAATCGTCGTCCTCTGGGAGATTTAAGACTGAGTACAAGCGACTTTTCTCCAGGTCATTCGCTACAATCACAGGACCATCCAGGTTTCCTTTCATCACTTGGGCAAACGAATCAAACCGAAGGCTAGCTTTTGGATTTACCAAACGACCGGATCGATCAAAGGGGGCGTGGTGGCAACTATTACATCTTTCTTCAAGGATCGGTAAAACATGACGGTCAAAATCAATCGGCTCGCCCGGCTTTGGTTTGGATCCTTGGATTTTTGCTAAAGCCTCATCTGGACTTACTCCAAGAGGAACAACTACATGAGCAAAAAACGATCCAGGGCGGAATGTTTGTTTTTTCTTGGGGGGGGCTTTGTGAATTTTATCATCCTTACTTGAACCATCCTTGGTTTCTTCTGGTGAAGAGGATTTGGCGACGGCTGTGGGTGCTACTTTTCCAGAAGGTTTTTCTGTAGCTCCTTCCAATATCCATCTCCTGAATAGATCGATTTGTTCTGCGGTTAAGGGATCTCCCTTTGGAGGCATTATCATGTCATCATCAGGGGGGAGGGTAATCACTTCAAACAAGATACTTGCATCCGTGTCACCTGCTTCAATGATGGGACCGATGTCTTCACTACCTTTCATCAGCCAATCGTATGTGTCAAAGCGAAGGCCGGCCTTAGGATTTTTGGTCCTCCCATTTTCTTCGTAAGGTGCTTTATGACAGTCATTACACCTCTGTTGAAGGATAGGCATTATCTCAGAGTGGAAATCAACACCTTTCGCACCGGGAGTTGCGATTGGTTGAGGTGCAGGTCTGCCCTTGGGAATCCTTTTAGCTCTAACCCCTTCAACCAAATAAGCCTTGTCCGCATTGGACAAGGCATTAAATGGTACTTGAAAGAGTTGGTTCGATTTATTGGTCAGAATAAAAGTCTGACCTTCGTAACCGACAACCTTTCCTTCAAACGACTTTCCGCTAGGTGTCTTAAAGACACGAAACGGTTCTTCCGCCTGAAGAGACGAAAAAAGGTAAACGAACAATTGTATGTAGAGTAAACCTTTTCCCATCAGTTCATGTTAGTTAAGCGAGTACGTCAAAGAGTGGCTCGCCTTTGTGAGCGATTGTAAATGGACGACCGGAAGGTGAGTATTGCACATCATTTAATGGAAGACCCAAAGCATAAGCAAGAGTAGCGTTCAAATCTTCAGGTTTAACGGGCTTACCTTCAATCGGTGAGCGACCTGTTTCGTCTACATCACCATACATCACACCACCTTTGATTCCTCCTCCGGCAAGGAAGGCGGAGAAACAATAAGGCCAGTGGTCACGACCGTCACGACCGTTAGGAACAGGGGTACGACCAAATTCCGATGTGAGAACTACGAGAGTATCTTTGAGTAGACCGCGGTTTTCAAGGTCAGTTAAGAGTCCGCTAAGCGCTTTATCGATGTCGATACAGTTGTTTGCAACGCGGTTGAAATTATCGTCATGAGTATCCCAACCGCCTCTAGTAACTTCGACATATCTGACCTTATGTTCGATCAAACGGCGTGCAAGTAAGCAACCTTGCCCAAAATTGGTTGTTCCGTACAAGTCCTTCATGGACTCAGGCTCTTTATTGATATCGAAAGCATTTAAATCCTCACTTTTCATGAGTTTAATCGCATCGCGATAGAGATCAGAATAAGCCCTAACTTGTTTCTGTGGATAATCGGCAGTGAAATTAACATTAAGCTTATCAGCTGCAGCTATGCGGCTTTGGAACATAGTATCATCCAAATAAGAGGCCATTTTGCTGTTGGCTAATCCTTGACCGGGACGACCAATTGGAAGTGCACCATACTTGGCTTCGAGGAATCCGGCACCTCCGCCACCTCCGCCGATTTTAACATTCATCGGAATTGTGCGGTTGATCTGCCCGGAGAGTTTGGCTACCCATGAACCGAAAGTTGGGTGAACAATTGTACCTCTTTGCAGATAACTGGTATGCATGAGGTAACTTGCTTGCATATGAGCACCTTGACTGGAAACCATAGTCTTAATGATCGAAGCGTTGTGCATGTGCTGCGCAGTCAGCGGAAGATTTTCTGATAAAACAACTCCATCTGCACTTGTAGGGATCGCCTTAACATCATGCATCAGTTTAGGGTTGTCGATTTGGGGAGCAAAAGTATCAAGATGGGACATAGCTCCTGTCATGTTAAGATAGATAACATGTCTGGCTGCTGCTGGTCTGGCACCTGGGGTAAGAGCTTTGACGCTGTCGTGAATGTAAGAACCAGCCATGGGCATAAGTCCTACACCAAGGCAAGCTTTGGCAGCGTGGGCAATAAATTCTCTACGACCGTATTCGTCAACATTTTGGAAGTTAGTCATCATGGTTGGTTTCTCCTATTATACTATGTGGTTAGAGTGGTTATTTCAAATGGTAGGGGGAAATTATTGTACGAAAAGAAATTCGTGGCTGTTGACAAGAACCCAGACAATATCTTTGTAAAAGTTATCACCTGATTTTTGTAGGGCATCCTTAATGGCACGCGTCTCTTTAGCATCGGGCTTGCGGTTTAATATACTCATAAATGCAGTTTCGATTTGGTCTTCTTTACTTCCTGCATTCTTGACATTATTCAGGACCAACGCGTCTTTTTTGTTAAGGATTCGGGACTCGACGTATCCATTGAGCAAATTAAGTACCTGAGTAACTGAGGCTTGTTTGTGACTGCCTTCAATTTGTTCACGATCAGATCCACCAAATTCTCTAATCAGATGTCCGTTCGGAGCAGGTGATGAAAGCTCAGAAGCTCGAACTGAATTAGGATCACGAACATAATTTACTGTTGATGCTGATGATGTGGAAGATGGAGACATGGAATTAGCTTTCGCAGCCATGTTGCGATTGTGTTGATTGAGACAGGAGTTACAGCAAAATCCAACCGTTTCTCCATCTTCATTTAACGCAAGCAGAGTCGGGTCGATTGCACGTCCTGGCTTGATAGGGCAGTCGGTGTTAATTGGATCACCAAGCTTTTTGGCCATAGCATCACCTGCCATTGCTGCTCCTCCGTCAGGAGCTTCGGCAACTAAAGTATTCAAGGCTTCTACCATTTCTGCTCTTTCCTTGGTTGTTGGCTGAAGTTGTTGCTTGGCTGGTGGCATTTCTTTCTTTTCAAGTGCTTCAGCAAACATTTTAAGCATGGAAGAATTTCCTGCTAATTTAGCTGGATCATCGTGGTATTGTTGAATATCTATATCACCGCGTGCCTTTCCTGAATCGTGGCAATTCATGCAATAAAGATCGGCATATTTCATGACGACTTCCATTGAACCCTTTTGCTTTGCGTTAAGTTCCATCTTGGGAGCGTTGGCGGGACGGGCAGGGGCTTGTGCGTTAGGGTCGATTCCAGTTCTACGCATAACTTCAGCGAATAGCTCATCTCCGGTCATTGCAGTGTACTTTACAAAATTATTGTACCCGGCGTGAGGTTTTCTACGTTTGCGACTATCAATGTTTGGGTAAGCTAAGGTAACCAAAGAGTCCCAAATTTGTTCACCGGTCATTCTTTCAAGCATAGGTCCCTGATAGAAATAAGGTACACTGTTACGAGTTGGGTCGCTTGCATTGGGTCCTGCAATGACCCATTGAACTTCGGGTGGCATAACCGTATCCTTAGCATCGCGGGACATGACTTCGCGAGGAGGTGCCATTCTTTGGAAAGCCTGTGTGTTGTAAAGAATGCGAAGAAACTCTTTAAGGTCATAATTAAGGGCAACCATTACTTTCTCCAAATGTAATTGAAGTTCCGGGTTAGTAGCCATTGTGTCATCAAACATATTGTCGAGAGGCTCAATGAGTGCTAAACCAAAAACTTCTTTCCATAGACGATTGACAATAACAGTTGTAAAACGAGGGTTTGCTTCCGAGGCTAACCAGTTGGCATAAGATGAACGGGAGCCTTTTGCCTGAAAATTGGAATCCAACTCAGTAGCTAATCCGAAGATGGTTTTTGCTTTCAATTCTTCGCCGGGACGGGCGTTATCGTATTGATAATCGTTCGGGAGTTTAATCTTCCCTCTCCCCATGCTTTCAAGTCCAACTTGTACAATGTCGGAGATGTTTCGAGCAGCATCACGGACATTTCTTGCTTCCCGTGGTCTTTCCATTTGCTCAAGACGTCTGCGCTCTGCACCTGCAAGGCGATTTAGGGTATTCAAGTTTTGAGCACCACGACGACGCAAGTTTCCTGCACCTTCCGTGT
Source organism: Opitutia bacterium (assembly GCA_002689665.1). GTDB lineage: Bacteria > Verrucomicrobiota > Verrucomicrobiia > Opitutales > Seribacteraceae > Seribacter. The sequence continues at coordinate 31,895 of NZEN01000003.1, forward strand.
AAGCAGCCATTTCGTAGAATTGTTTTTGAGTCCAACGGTCAAAAGGATGGTCATGGCATTGAGCACACTCTAAA
>NZEN01000004.1 GCA_002689665.1 Opitutia bacterium
CAGAAGCCGTCACTTTACCCAAAGGAGTTTTGCCATGGTCAGCGATCCTACGAAATGCAGGATATTACTGTGCCAATAATTCCAAGCAGGATTACAACTTCATAATCAAGGGAATTAATGTCTGGGATCAGTCGAGTAAAAAAGCGAGTTGGCGAAACCGTCCAAAGAAGGACATGCCCTTCTTTTACATGCAGTCCATGGGGCAATCCCATGAAAGTTCTCTTCACTTCAAAGAGGCGTTGATGGAAGAGGAGAAAACGCTCACACCTATGGAAAGTGTTAAGTTACACCCCTATCATCCGGATACGCCTACATTCCGATACACGCATGCCCGTTATCATGACCGGATGAGTGTAATCGATGATTTGATTGGATCCGCACTTAAAAAACTTGAAGAGGATGATCTGTTGGAAGATACCTTCGTCTTTTATTTCGGTGATCATGGTGGAGTCTTACCGCGTGGCAAAGGATATGCATATGAATCTGGCGTGCATGTCCCCTTAGTCGTTCGGATTCCTGAAAATTTTTCTCACCTTGTTGATCATGAAGAAGGAACGAGAACAGATGGTTTTGTAAGTTTCATCGATTTTGGACCTACAATCTTGAACTTGGCCGAGATTGATGTGCCTCTTTTTATGGACGGAAAACCTTTTCTTGGGGAAGGAGTGAAATTAAAGGATTTAAGCAAGAGGGATGAAGTGTATTGTTATGCCGATCGGTTCGATGAAAAATATGATTTAGTGCGGACTGTGAGAAAGGGAAAATGGAAGTATATTCGAAATTATCAGGGGTTTTATCCTGATGGACTCCAGAATAANTACCGTTANCGAATGCTTGCNTATCAGGANTGGCGAGAATTGTTCAAAGCAGGTAAACTTGACGACAAGCAGAGCCAATTTTTTCGACCCCGTCCGGCAGAGCAATTATTTGATTTATCGGTTGATCCGCATGAGGTGAATGATTTATCGGGCGACNCGCAGTTTAAAAAGAGTCTCTTGGAACTTCGCTCTAAGTTAAATCAGAAGTTGGTTGAAATGAATGATCTAAGTTTGTACCCGGAAAGTTATATGATTGAAAATGCTTTGGGCGATCCATTGGCGTTTGGTAATTCGAAAAACGAAGAGATAAAATCATTGGTTGAAATTGCCGATTTGGCTGTATTCCCATTTGAGAAAGTAAAAACTAAAATAAAAAAGTTTCTTAAAACTGGTTCGGTTTGGGAAAAATATTGGGCATGTATGGTATGCTCCCAATTTGGAAAAGAGGCGAATTCGATATCCCCTATGCTCAAATTTCTTGTGAAAGATGATAATCTAATGGTAAGGATGCGTGCGATTGAGGCACTTGCTTTGGTCGCAAGTGAAGATCCTATACCCGGTTTAATTGAGATTTCAAACAAGTCCAGTTCTAGGATAGAAATATTGCTGACCATGAACAGTATAGCATTTTTTCGGGATCATCATGGATTTGAATTAAAACCGGGAGCATTCTCTGTTTCTGTTTCTAAGGGAGAGTTTGATCGAAGGCTTGAGTACTTCTACGGTAAATAAAGTTTGCTTGCCCCAATTGTAACTTAACTTCCTTACAGGATTGTTACATATATCAGCGAAAATCTTCAAAAAACTGTCCTATTATTCAATCTTCAGGTTATGAGTATCTAACTCTACTCTTTTGTTCACGGGCAAGGAACTAAAGAGAGTAGTTTAAAAAAACAAGACGCGTGGTTCGGGCAAACTACGCGTCTTTTTTTTTCCAAAATCAGTCCAGTCTTGGCCTCTTTTGATATCTTTCGAAAAGCCGAGTGTGGCGGCTGGATAAGTCGACCTCTTTTCCTGCAATTATCATTTTTTTAACTGATGTACGGAGGTCAAATATATCGCCTGAGCATGCGATGAAGGTAGCATCTTTTCCTTTTTGCAATGTGCCAAGCTGACTATGCACCCCCATTAGTTTTGCAGGATGAATCGTTATTGCAGCCAAAGCAACTTTCCGCTTAAGACCAAGGGGGATTGCGTGAGCAGCATGGTAGGGTAGATTTCGCTGATTGGCCGCCGACCATGCTCCGAGCCTAAGGCCAATGGAAAGTTCCACTCCTGCCCGGGTNAGGATTCCAGGTGCACGAAAATGGATATCGTGAGCTAAGTTAGTTTGAGGCGGTGCGCTAAATACATGACGGTAAATNACTGGAACTTGCATGGCTGCAATCCTTNCGGCAATTTTCCACGAGTCNCTGCCTCCGGAAATTATAATTTTGTATTTCCTTTTTTCCGCCCAATCTAAGGCTGAGACAATCTGTCTTTTTTCATCTGCATGGATGACTAGAGGTAATTTTCGGGATACAAAAGGGAGCATAGCCTCCCAACTCGGGTTTAAATCGGTTTTACTTTTGGGTGCAGCAAGCCTGCTTCTTTTATAAGCCTCTGCCTGATTGAAAAACTCATCAAGATCCTCGATGTTTTTGATCCGCTCTTTCTTTTGTTCTTCAATGGATTTCCCCTCGGAGTTGTGGTTGGGGATCGATAAACCTTGGCCCGGCCACCAAATGTGAAGTGCAACTTTTTGTACAATTGCCATTTCTTCAATTCCCCAACCATCCAATGTAATCAATCCGGATACTCCGGAGATGGTTCCGCCCATAGGAACGATAAGAGAATGAGTGATACCGTTAGCCCTCGCAACCGGGATCAGTTCTGAGTCAGGATTCACGGCTGTCCATGCTTCGATTTCAGGGGTATGCGTGCCTACTTCTCGTTCATCGCGAGTAGGTCTGATCGCATTGATTTCAGCTAATCCCAAAGATGAGCCTGGACTAATCAATCCGGGATATATTTCAAATTCACTCCAATCCACAAATTTGTGGTTTTGGGGCTTTGTTATCGATTCACCAATACGAATTATTTTGGATTCACGAACGAGAATTTCTCCGGGTTGATAAACTAAATCAGGAGATGCCTGAATTTTCTTAGCCCGAAAAACTAAAGACTCCTGGGCAAGAACCAAATTAGGAANCGAAACCAGTAGGAATAATAACCAAGGNNNCTTCAATTTAGTTACCTCCTTTCTTCAGGCAATCATGTGATCTGCAAGAGTGAGTGTTCAGATCGCAGGTAACCTCAAGGGATGATTGAAAAAACTTTCTTATCGCTGATTTTGTAGGCTTTCCTTTATCAGGATTGTCNACCTCCTCTCTTGCGAGGCTAAGCAATTCGTCCCTTTCTTTTTGGCGTTCCTTGTCTCGTTTTCTTGTATGTTGTAGGTCATGGTATAGTTTCCCGTCGATCCAAGTCTGGTCACACAATGCCCGGTAGTCGAGAGGGTGGGTCGTCCAAATTGCAAAATCTGCATCTTTTCCTCGTTTTAGAGATCCAACTTTTGAATCAATGCCAAGTTGTATGGCTGGATTGAGGGTAACGAATTTCAATGCTTCTTGTTCTGTTAGACTACCATATTTAACCGCTTTGGCTGCCTCCAGATTTAGCCTTCTCGCATGATCAGGAGAATCGGAGTTGAAACTGACAATGCATCCCCGTTGGTGCATCATTGCCCCTGCATAAGGTATGGCATCGTAAACTTCAAATTTGTAAGCCCACCAGTCTGAAAAAGTAGAAGCTCCAGCCCCATGCCTCGCAATTTCATCCGCNACTTTGTAGCCTTCAAGTACATGTTGAAGACTGGCGACGCGGACTCCAAATGATTCCATCGTGCGCAGGAATACGAGAATTTCATCCTGACGGTAAGAATGACAGTGAATCAGTCTTTTTCCATGAATAATTTCAAGAATGGCTTCCATTTCAAGGTCCCGCAAATGGGGCTTTCTTTCCTTGGCGGATTGGTTCTTTTTTTCCTCATAGGCAAGAGCTGCANGGAATCGATTTTCAAAAAAAGTTTTTACCCCCATTCTCGATTGGGGAAACCGTGTTGTGTATTTATCTCCCCAGTTCGATTGTTTCACATTTTCGCCAAGTGCAAACTTAATTCCCGAGGGTGCGTCATGGAAGAGAAGCTTTTGTGGTGATGCTCCCAGGCGTAATTTAATAACGGCGTTTTGCCCACCAATAGGGTTGGCTGATCCATGGAGTAAGTTGCATGCTGTTACTCCTCCGGCGAGTTGTCTCTCGATATTTATACTTTCAGAGTTAACAACATCCTCAACCCTAACCATGGCGGTAGATGGGAGAGTGGATTCATTTACCCCTCCAAGGATCATGGCATGACTGTGGCAATCAATAATTCCCGGGGTAAGGTGCTTTCCTTTTCCTTTTATTATTCGTGTATTGGCGGACGGTTGAATCGTTAGATTTTTACCTATCTCTTGAATTTTACCATTTTTGACTAGGATATCATGATCCTTGAGCACTCCTGTTTTTTCGCATGTCCAAAGGGTGAAATTTTCAAAAAGAACTAAATCAGGTTGGTCGATTGGTCCTCGTTTTGCACTTGGGTAGCTTGCGAGAAATTTATCTTTATTGGAGATTGTAGAAGTTTTATTGGCGTCTTCTTCTTTGGGTTGAATATTGTACAATTCCGCATTACCGGCAATCCAGGTTGAGTGAAGTTGAGGTTTTTCAGTAAAATAAGTCTCTCCATTGATAATGAAAAAATTAGCCATTTTACCGGCATCCAAAGTTCCCGTGAAAGCTGAGATTCCGCAGATTTCTGCTGGGTTTATGGTCAGTGCGGCAAGTGCTTCTTGTTCGGTTAATCCACGATAAATCGACTTGAGTAAATTTTTATGAAATTCATCGCTCGAACAACCAGAGGTGGTGAATGAAAGGGATTTAGATTTACGAGCGACTAACTTAGCCATTTCCGGAGCATGATTCCAGGAACGGAACTGTTCTAATGAGATTTGTTCCCAGTCTTCTTCGTCAGATAATTTGGGGATTGCGGGGAAGTGCAGGGGGAGAATGTAATCATATTTGGGGGAAAGTGCTAAGTCGGGTCTTCTCCATTCGTCGCCGGTTAAGACAAGTACAGAATCCTTGAGGTTAAATTCTTTGGCAATTTCAATAGCTTTTGGGACCATCATTGTGCTTCCGGGCTCAAACCACATCTGAACTTTGTTCGCTGGATGCATAACCGAGAGAAGACTGCGAATTCCCTGATGGGCCACAAAAGGTTGCCCGGCAGAAGGATTACTTTTTTCAAAATCTAGCATCCTTCTGGCATAGTCAGTCTTCAGGAAAGTCTGGCGAATCACTGAAATAACTCCCATCAGAGAATTTGGATAAACGGAAGGGGAAGACTTTCTGCCTACTGGATCAAAGGCTATGATTTGGGGCGTCTGTTCTTTTAAGATTCTATTATCATCAGGATTGGATGATGTAAGTATACATATGCCAATGCCTCGAAAGATTCCTTCGGGTGGCACTTGGTGAACCGCAGTGTAACCAAGTTTGCGGATGTCTATCCATTGATCTGGTTGCGGATTGTAGGATTCGATGAGTCTTTTTTCGGGATGAACCCCTGGGATGCCAAAAGTGGAAATTTGCTTATCCGATGAGTTTTCAGGTAATCCAAAGAAAGACAGATTGGATTGAGCAACCATTTTTTCCTGGTGACCAAGGGATAGAAGCCCATCCTTATTTCCGGGCAAATTGTAGGGGTCAATTAGTCCGGGGTAAATGGTTTTACCTGAGCAATTCCATTCACGATAGAAGGATGGGACAGGAATGTTTCGACCTATTTTTTCAATAACCCCATTGCGAATGAGCATTGTGCTCTTTTTTAGCCTAGTTTGTGGGTCGACTTGAATATCACCTCCAACGAATGCATGGAAATTTGTCGAATGAGCCTTTTCTCCGGGGGTATGAAAGTTTTTTGATTGAAGAAAGGGTGGCGAAAAAAAAGTAATTGCTACACAGTATTGGCAGAGGATTTGTAGGAAACTCTTGGGCATGGAGATGAAGATGTTTTCAAAACAGACGAGTGCAATGGAATATTGCAAAATTAAAGTAAATTTTAGATTCCTCTATGCTGTAGAGTGAAAATCACCAAGATTGGAATACCAACTCGCCATGTTTTTCTTGGACTGTATAATCGTTATTATAAATGATTAAAATTTCAGAACTTACCGAAGCAACACCGTCAGTCCTTGAGTCAATAAATCAATTGCTGCCCCAATTATCCTCAAAAGCTAGTTCATTATCCATGGAACAACTTTTGGAATTAACCAGTTCAGACAGCACTCTGGTTTTCGTATGTTCCAATGCAGTAGATGAAATTACAGGAATGTTGAGCCTGGTAATTATGAAAATTCCGACTGGAAGAAAGGCGTGGATTGAAGATGTGGTTGTTGATTCGAAGGCAAGGGGGCAAGGTCTTGGCAAGGCATTGATGGATCATGCTCTGCAAGAGGCCAAGGAAAGAGGAGTGAAAGCAATTGATCTTACATCCAGACCTAGCCGAGAAGGAGCAAACAAGCTTTACCAGTCTTTAGGTTATCAAATCAGGGAAACAAATGTTTACAGGTATAAAGTTTCCTGATTCCATCAATTTTTCTTCAATTTTTAAACCCTATTAAAATGAGTGCAGATTTTCTTTTTTCCTTTTTGTTATTTTTTCAAGTTCAGATTGAATCCATCAAAGAGAGCGGATTTTATAAAATGCTGTCTGAAAAATATCCGGAAGTTGCTAAGGATATTTCAGACCCCAAGCAAATGGACAAAGAGGTCCAAGAAATCATAGAGGTTACCGGACTCAATTTTGATGACCTTGCCCAATTTACTATAACTGTAGAAGGTCTGGATGGTATCAGTAACGCCTCGAAGGAGGGAAGATCCCCAAAACTTGGATCCGAGGTAGATTTTGCTTTCTCTGCAAAAGTGAAAGGTGATCTTGATGCGATGAAGATGTTCTCATTTCTCTTGAATAAAATTAGTGAAGAAAAGGGAGAGGATTTCCGAAAGAAAGTAGAGGGGTCGATTACCAGGAAAGAAAAATCTACCTCAATCACACTTCCTTCCGAGCTTTTGGAGCAGGATTTTTCTGATACGGATTTTAGAATCTCTATTTCCAAAGATGGCAATTATTCCCAGGTTCAATTTGGTCTGCCTGACAATATGGAAACTGCACAGGCTGCCATCGATTTAAATTCGTCTCTGGCTTGCGTCAATGCGATGGCTAAAGACCGCCAAATTACTTTAGGGATAAAAGTGGATCCAGCAGTATGGGAAAGACCTGAGTTCAATTCTCAGCAACAAAACCCACTTTTTGCTGGCTTGGCAAATTCAGTTAAGGGAATTCGTGAATTTGGGCTTTCGGTAAGTTTTCGCGAGGAGTCTTTGGGCGTGGAAATTTGTGTTAATTGCAAAGATACGCAATCAGCACTCGGTTTGTGGACGGTTGCTCAGGGTGGGCTTGGTATGGCCCAGTTGGCGATGGCACAAGAAGGTGGGCAAGCACCCTCTATCTTATCGAGAATTAAAACGCAGGCAGTTGACAGAAATGTTTTTGTCCGAGTTGATATTTTGGAAGAGGATTTGAATGAGTTTGAACGGATGTCCCTACTTCCCCAACAAAACGAATCTGCAGGGTCAAAAGGGGCACCAGGAGACAGCGATCCTATGGTGGGCAAGGCTGCTCCCCCTGTTAGAACAAAATTGCTTGATGGAACTCCGTTTAATCTAGCCGAACATAAAGGAAAAGTGGTTGTGCTCGATTTTTGGGCCACATGGTGCGGACCTTGTGTGCGTGCCTTACCAGAACTGATGGAGAATATGTCAGATTTTTCGAGTAAGGAGGCCATACTTGTGGCTGTTAATCAAGGTGAGAGCAAAAAAGTAATTTCTCAATTTCTTAAAAACAAAAAGCTCACTGATCTGATTGTGGCCATGGATAAGAATCAAAATATTGGTCGAGACTATCAAGTTCAGGGAATTCCAAAGACCGTGGTGATCGACACAAAAGGAGTGGTGAGGCATGTTCATGTTGGATTTTCATCTGGTATGGGAACACGTTTGAAATCGGAGATTCAGGCTTTACTTAAAAAATAGTTTTACCGCAAAAGGGGTATAAGCCTAGCCCCCAAATATAGAATTATGTCCTAATGATGGGGACTCGAACTATAAACTTATATTGTTTTTATGTTCAACCAGTCCAAAACGCCCGAAAGGAGATAAAGCTATGATGAAAGTCAATGATTTCCAAAAATACGAAGTTTCCCTGAAGATTCCCTACGAGGATTATTTCAGCTTAATATATGAAACCAAATACCTTCTGGAGGCACGACTTGGTGCAAACAGATGCTTTATAGCCAAAGTTGCCATGTATGGTAATTGCAGAAGGAGAGCGGTAGAAAAAGCTGTTGAATGGTTCTCGAAAGATTTTAAAGGCGTTCTCGGGCAAGCGCATAAAGTAATGACTATTAATGATCCTTTTGAGGAAGTTACTTATGATGATGAATTTGCATGCAATGACCTCGGTAACAAATATTTGGACGATATCACGATCGATCGAGTTCTTGCCGAATCAGGGGGAGATCTAGACCGGGAGGACCCAGATTCTGATAATAATCAGCATAATAGTCTTCGCCGAGTAAGACGCCGAAGAAAAGAAAATGTTCAATTGACCTCAAGACTTAGCCAAACCCCAAGCGGCACAATTTACTACAGAATGACAGAGCCGGCCGGGAAAAAAGGGAGCCGAATGAAGTCCAAGTTGGTCAAACTGTCTTCCAAAAGTTTGGAAAAAGCTCTGCGGGAGGTGTCGCGTCGAGGCCTTGATAAGTTTGAGAAATTTGAGGATGAAAAATGCACCTCCAAAATAAGAGCAACAGCTCCGAAAAAAGCAGCGTAAGGCGTGACAGAATCTCAACCAGATCGTTCAACGGAACTTCTTCAACTTATGATGAAGTATCAGAGGCGGATTTTTGCTTACATCCACACCCTTGTCCCGTCTCGATCTGATGCAGAGGACATATTGCAGGAAACAAGCCTGACCGTTTGCGAAAAATTTAAGGATTTTGAACTGGGTACGAATTTTTACTCCTGGGCCTGTCAAATTGCCTATTGGAAGGTAAGAGCCGCTCGTAAAAAATTCGCTACTTCCAAGGTAGTATTTAATCAGGAAGTATTGGATGTTATATCGCAAACAAGGTCGCAGATGGAAGATGAATTGGATATTCGTCATGAAGCTTTATCCCGCTGCTTGCAGAAATTAAACGATCGCGATCGTAGAATGGTTCTTACTCGCTATGAATCGGGCAAAAATGTCTCGGCCGCCGCACAAGCCTGTGGAAGGACGGTTCAGGGGGCTTACAAAGCCTTGAATCGTATTCGGAAAGTTCTTTTCGATTGTGTCTCTTTTGAACTCACTGCGGAACAAGCAAGATGAATTTATCGGACGAAGAGATTTTAGAACTTCATGAGCTTCTTAACGGGCTAGTAGAAAAAAATCTACCTCCTGCCAAAATTAAGAAACTAGAAAGTTGGTTATTGGAATCTCCAGTTGCCAGACGAGAATATGTCTCTTTCATGGATATGTCTTCGAGTCTTGCTCATTATGCAGAGGAGATAGTCACTGATGAAGATGAATCAGATTTGCAGGATACATCTCCTGCAAATAATATTATCCACTTTTTTAGACCTGCTCTCGGGATTGCAGCTATTTTTGTAATTGGTTTCACATTATTTAATTTCTGGACTTCAAATCCGGATTCCACAAAGCCGCGACAAGCCGAAGTCCCAACTTTGGAGAAAACTCCTCCTGCCGCAATACCAGAAGAGTCTGTTTTTGCAGTTCTAACCCATACTGTAGGAGTGCAATGGGGTGAGGGCACCGAAGACCCTCCTGCTTTGGGTCAAACGCTTGGCTTATCTAAGTTAGAGGTCGAAAGTGGACTTGCACAGCTTGAATTCATTCGCGGTTCCACGGTAATTCTCGAAGGGCCCGTTTCCTTTGAGATTAAAGGTTCGAATGAAGGATCTCTCCAAAGAGGCAAATTGAGAGCTAATGTACCTCCAGTTGCCAAGGGTTTTTCGGTTGATTTACCCCACGGTCGCCTTGTGGATCTGGGAACTGAGTTTGGTCTTCATGTGCATGATGGAGGTTCTACAGAAATTTTTGTGTATAAAGGAAGGGTTCGCTACGATGGATTACCCGATACAGATGAAGCTTTTTCCCATGAAATTTCTTCAGGTGAAGCATTGTTTGTCGATCCTTATGGGCACCCCAGTTGGATAGAAATGCCAAGTGAGCCTTTCATGGGGACCGCAGACCTTGCATTCATTTCAATGGAGCAATCCCAGAACCGTTATTCTTCATGGGTGAGCTTAAGTGAAGAGATAGCCCAATCAAACAACACATTACTCTATTATTCTTTTGATAACCATGCTCCTTGGTCTCGAACCTTAAATGACCTTTCTAATCAAGCAAATGGAGCAGTCGTGGGCTGTAAGTGGACGGATGGTCGTTGGCCTGGCAAGGGAGCTCTTGGCTTTAGTCGAAAGAATGATCAGGTGCGTTTAGACTTCCCTGCTCACCATCCTGCCTTGACTTTGGGTGCCTGGGTGAGTCTTAATAGTTTAGGGCAGCATCCATCGCCGATTATTTCGTCTGATTCTAAATCGAATGGTGCGGTCTCTTGGTATGTAAATCCAAAGGGAAAGCTCGTTCTCGAATTAAATGTAAATGGTAAACCCATAAGATATGAGTCTGCGGTCGCTTTTCGCAAAGATAGATTGGGTCGGTGGATGCATGTATCTACAACCTTCGATCCGGTGTCCAAAATGGTTACGCATTATGTCAACGGTCGTTCTTTTAGTCGTGAAAAAATTGTCACTTCTGTCCCATTGTACTTCGGATCAAGCTTACTTGGTAACTTTTCCAAAAATTCACTGGTTAAATATAAAAGAAGTATGCAGGGGAAAATTGATGAGTTCGTCCTCTTTAAGGAAGCATTTGATGAAGTCGCAGTTCGTAGGCTTTTTGAGATTGGATGTCCCTACGAAATACCAAATGCTTTTGGGAATTTTACCCCTTAGTATTGCTCAGTTTACAATTATTTTCTCCAACCGTGGAGAACTTGAAACTTTTGGCCTAAATGGAGAGGATGTATAAGTTCCTTGAGTGACCCAATTTCTTCTTGTTTGGTATCTTTATTTTCAATGATTTTCTGGATTTTGTTTGAAGCATATTTCATGAAAAAAGATTCCTGGCTTTGGAGATTAATGTTTGTGAATTTATTGTTCGCTAGATTTTCCTGAAGTTGATTCCAACACACATGGCAGGTTATATCTTTCGAGCCAGGTTGTTCCAAAATGTCATTGTCCATTTGGTGATGAGAGTAGGATCGTCCGGTTCCATCCGGGAAATCACTGAAGATCCGCTCTTTATTTAAGCCGTAGTCGAAAGTTATGAACAGTCCCTGCCAAGTTTCTTTCACTAAATTATTGAGAGACGCTTCGGCACCGGTTGGCCAGTCTATGGTGTATTTTCTGTTTAGATCCTTGGGGAAAGCTAAGGTGACATCTTCATTTTGTAAAACACAGGGGAGGGCAACCTCTGTCCATATTCCTTCTTTCATCGTAACACCGATTTCGTTCCAATTTTTAATCGTTGGGTTGAAGCGGTATCGTTTGAAGGGTTGGGCATCAAGCCATTCATTAGAGAAAACGATTGAATTTTCAGGAATGTTCAGAGGCTCACCCAGTCGAATAGTTTGGGATGCCTTAAAAGGATGAGGTAGGTCACCCAATGAATTTTTTTCGGGTTCTGCTGCGATTTCGACAAAAACATAGTCTGCTGGCTCGCCTTGCTTGATCAGCGAACAGGAAGCCTCTATTAAGAGTTTCCCCCAAACGGATGAATGTAAACTGGTTGAAGTAAAAAAATCGGAATCCTTATTCTTACCGACTCGTTGTTTTTCTCTCGTGTAATAACCAATTTCCGTATCGTAAAGTGCCCACTCCACATATTCGTCAAATGGCATGCAATCTCTTCCTTGTAAGGAGTTTAAAAATGATTGCTGGATCTTTGGGTTATGGATTGGCATTGGCTTTCGTCATTACTTTGGGTAGAGGCTTTATAGTGAAAGGCAAGCGGGTACTTATTAAAACTTTATTCTTCTGTTGCGGAATTGGACTGCTTGCATCCATGGCAGGATTTACTTTTGCACATTTTTGGTATAATCCATCCGCAAGAGCTTGGTTTGAGGTGGATTTTTGGAGGCAATGGCTACGGTTTGGAGAGACGCTAAGACTTTCTCATGCTCAATATCATGATTTAAATAAGTCAAAATACGAAAACCTAACAGACAATGCAGTCATGGGGATGGTGCAAAGTTTAGATCGTCATTCTTCCTATTATTCCCCTGAACAATATAGAGTTTTTCAGGAGGATTCTCACCGACAATATTTTGGAATCGGAATCATGATTCGAAAGATTGAACAAGGGGTGTTAGTTTCCAAGGTTTTTCCTGAAGGACCTGCTTCCATAGCGGGTTTACAGGTCGGTGACTTCATCTTGTCAGTTAATGATGAGCCCATTAATGGTCTCGAACTAGCCGATATCAGTTCGAAGATTAAAGGAATCGAAGGAACCTCAGTCGAAATAGCGATTTCTCGTCATGAGGAAAAAAGGACGATTAATGTTAAAAGAGGGCAAATCCAAATATCGACCGTCGACCGTTATTATGTAGACGAAAATAAAACGGGTTATTTACATTTGATTCAATTTTCTACCCGATCACGGGAAGAGGTGTCTAAGGCACTTTTGGATATGCAAAACCTCGGAATGAAAAATCTGATTTTTGATTTAAGGGATAATTCCGGAGGTCTGCTTTCCTCTGCGATAGAAGTGGCCTCTTTTTTTCTGCCCAAAGAACAATTAGTTGTTGAGTTGAAAGGTCGTGAATTGGATGAATTTCGTAGTTATCGCACAAAGTCAGTCTCTCCCCGGATCAAACTTCCAATGGTTGTGTTGATTAATGAAGCAAGTGCAAGTGCTTCCGAAATTGTTGCGGGTGCATTATCCATTTTGGGTCGTGCTAAAACGATCGGAGAGAAAAGTTATGGCAAGGGTTCTGTTCAGACTGTTTTTAAGTTAAGTGACCAAAGTGGTCTTAGGCTTACAACCGCGATGTATTACTTACCAGACGGGTCTACTATTCATGAGCAGGGAATTGATCCTGAATTTCTTGTAGAATGTAGTGATGAAAACGAAACAAAGCTCCGCATCCAAAGAAATCTAAATCAACAAGTTTTAGAAGAATACGATTTTAATGAGCTATTCGGTTTTAATCCTATTGAAGATTTGCAACTGAAGGAGGCTAGGCGGGTGCTCTTACAAAAACCATAAATTTCACTTTTGGAATTATGATTTTAGGAATTGAAAGTTCATGTGATGAGTCCGCAATTGCCATTGTGGATGCGAACGGGCAGGTCAAAGGAGAGTGGATTCACTCCCAGATTGCGAAGCATGCAGAGTATGGGGGGGTGGTTCCTGACTTGGCAGTCGGTGAGCATTTAAAGAATTTTTTCCCATTACTTGATCTTGCACGGACTGAACTTTCTATACCAGCTGGATTAGAGTCTGTTGCAGTAACATGCGGGCCTGGACTTGCGGGTTGCCTAGGTGTGGGGATAACCATAGCCAAAACACTTTCTTTACAGTGGGGTATTCCAGTCAATGGAGTGAATCATCTGAGAGGGCATGCATTCTCTCCGTTTATGCCTCTGGGAAATGTTCATGATCTCGAAAAGTCTAAATATTTTCCTCACTTGGGGCTTTTACTATCAGGCGGAAATACCCTGCTTTTTCAGATAGATAAAGATCTTACGATTGATGTTCTCGCTAGAACGGTCGATGATGCTGTGGGAGAATGCCTAGATAAAGGGGCTAAGCTTCTTGGTATAGCTTATCCGGGTGCTCCGGAACTTGAGAAGAAGGCAAAGGATGGCGATGAGAAGGCCTTTGATTTCCCTCGTTTCATTCCGAAAAAAAATGAGCTGCGTTTTAGTTTTTCAGGATTAAAAACAAGTCTTCTCTACCAATTAAAAAAAATGGCTGATACAGAGATAGACAATTGCTATTCGGATCTTTGTGCGTCGTATCAACAAGCCGCTTTTGATCAACTTGTGAAAACGACGAAAAAAGTTTTGGGGGAGAAGAAGTACAAATCATTTGGATTATCCGGTGGAGTTTCCAATAATCAAAAAATAAGGGACGATTTATCGGATCTTTGCAAGAAAAGGGAGGTCTGCTTTCTACCTGCACCCAAAAAATATACTGGAGACAATGCATCTATGATTGCTTACTGTGCTGTCATGGATCCAGGAGGTCTTTGGAGTAATGAGGGACAACAGTTGATTTTTAGTCCGAATTTAAAAATCTGTGATCTAGCAATTTGATTCAAAAAAATTGTGCACAGCACCTCTTGCCTCTTTTTCTAAATCTGTCATAATAGTCTACTTATGATTTCTGATCCAAATAAACCAAAAAAACTTTCTGCAAACGAAGGAATCAAAGAAAATAGCGATTTTCTTCGTGGAACTATTTCCGAAAGCTTACTGGATGACAGTACAGGAAGCATCCCTGCATCGGATGCTCAGTTAACTAAATTTCACGGTACATATCTGCAGGACGACCGAGATAAACGCATGAGTTTAATTAAGGAAAAGAAGGAAAAGGCTTTTTCTTTTATGATTCGGGTTCGGGTTCCTGGAGGGGTTTGTACGCCAAAGCAGTGGATTGGTATCGATGACTTATCGAACAAATTTGCAGATGGCACCTTGAAGTTGACTACTCGTCAAGCATTCCAACTTCACGGAATCCTCAAGCGTAACCTGAAGCAAACAATGAAGGAGATCAATGATACTCTTCTCGATACCTTGGCTGCCTGTGGCGATGTTAATAGAAATGTCATGAGCCCTGCCAACCCTTTCGAATCGAAATTACATGGACAGGCTCTGAACATTGCTCAGAAAATACATGATCATTTAACACCTCAAACCACAGCTTATGCTGAAATCTGGTTGGATGGAGAGAAAACTGCGATTGGAGAATCGGAAGTCGAGCCGATCTATGGTAAAACTTATTTACCAAGAAAATTTAAAATAGCAGTAGCACTTCCACCACGAAATGATGTCGATGTCTTTACAAATTGTCTCGGTTTCGTGGGCATTCCTGATGGAGATAAGATAATAGGGTACAATGTACTTGTGGGTGGCGGATTAGGTATGACTCATGGGAAAACTGCGACTTTCCCAAGACTTGCAGATGTCATTGGGTTTTGTAAACCAGAACAGGTGGTTCAGGTCTCAGAAGAAGTGGTTAAAATACAAAGAGATCATGGAGATCGTTCCGACCGCCGCCATGCCCGGTTGAAATATACCATCGAAGACCGTGGAGTGGAATGGTTCAAGGAGGAACTTAATAAGCGCCTAGGCTGGAACCTTGAACCAACCAAGGATTTTTATTTTGAATCGACCACAGACCGTTACGGTTGGAACGAGGATAGTGACGGGCATTGGACTTACGGATTATTTGTTGAGGGGGGGCGCCTTCGGGGTGAAACCAAGAAGGCAGTCCGTCTAGTCGCAGAGAAAATTGATTGTGAATTCCGCTTAACAGCAAACCAGAATCTTGTAATCGCTAGAGTTTCGCCCGAATCCAAAGTAGAAATAGATAAGATTTTTCAAGAGTATGAGGTAACAGATTCTTTGAGCTTGTCTGCACTTCGATTAAACTCAATTGCCTGTACGGCACTGCCCACATGCAGTTTAGCCCTTGCAGAGAGTGAAAGGTATTTACCTACCCTGATCGACGAGCTTGACGGAATTATCAGGAAACTGGGACTTCGTGATGAATCCATTGCGATTCGTTCAACTGGTTGCCCAAACGGGTGCGGTCGTCCCTACATTGGAGAGATTGGTTTGGTCGGGAAAGCACCCGGTAAATATAACCTGTACTTGGGTGCAGGTCTGGATGGTATGCGGTTGAACAAATTATATCGTCCGGCCATCCCTCACGAAGAAATTATTTCTGAATTACGTCCTGTCCTTGAGGATTTCGCCAAGAATCGGCTCGAAAACGAGAGGTTTGGTGATTTTTGTATTCGTAAAGAATATGTCAAGGAAACGGGACAAGGTTCTGATTTTCACGATTGATGATTTAGGCTAAGGCATACCTTGTGCCCAAAAGATATTCCAAAGCCTTAGGCAAGAGGACGCACTCCAATCCGGATAGTGGTATCTCCACTCTTGATGAGGAGGGAGGATTACGCTTTTTGGATAACCTTCAAGAGGATGCATTTATTCTTATTTTGGACCAGGTTCAGGATCCTAGGAATTTAGGTGCCTGTTTACGATCGGCGGACGGAGCTGGTGTAAACTTGGTTATCTTACCCTCTGACCGTTCGGCAGGGCTGACCGATGTAGTCAGGCATGTGGCTGCCGGTGCGGCTGAAGCACTCCCATTGATGAGAGCTAGGAATCTGGCCCGGGTATTGAGGGAACTCAAAGAGAGGGGCATTTTCCTTCTGGGTACCAGTGATCAGGCGAAACATTCTCTGTACGAGGCAAACTTCTCCGGATCCATCGGGTTGGTCATGGGAGCTGAAGGTAGTGGAATTCGACGGTTAACTGCAGACTTATGTGATCAGTTAATTCAAATCCCGATGGATGGCACAGTAGAGTGTCTGAATGTATCGGTAGCAACAGGTGTCTGCTTATTTGAAGCAAAAAGACAGCGCCTAAATTAGTTAGCCTCCAAGATTTCTTTATCTCTAGCGGACACTTGCATCGATTGTTGTTTACTCGAAATGTATTTTGCAGCATAGGCAAAAAGAACGCTGAACAAAGCAGTACTTAGGACTGAATTACGCAAAAATAAATAAGATGGAGCATATCCTGCCTCCCCAATAAAAAGGCATTGTATCCAACCATAAAAGGACTTAATGTAGGCAGGGTTGGCTATCCACGAAAATGAACAGGTTATAATGTGAAAAGTGATGGCTGATGATATACCTGCTCCAAAGATTTTTGAGAATGAGCATTGATTTCCCAACTTTTTACCGAAGAAGAAAATCAAGAAGTAACTTGCTATGGTAACAAGCATAAATGGCTCAAGCAGATTCTCGCCATAATTCGGGTTTAACATTATATCTGTAAGAATAACCCCGAAAATTGGAACGAAAAACGCATATTTACTCTGGAGGAAAGCCCCAGCAACCAGGAAGATTGCAAGGGTAGGGGAGAAATTAAAAAGACTTGGATGATCGATTGGAATATACCGTGAAACTCCAATGGCAATGAGTATCAAACCAAACCAAAGAAATGATTTACCGCTAGGGTTGGCAGAGGTCGAGGTGTAATTCATATTGTTTTTATAATGGATTGAGTAGTTGATTACAATCATAGCATTCGATTGCCAGGAAATTTAGTCCGTCAAACAATCAACATTCAGAATCATATATTTAGAGAAGAAGCGACATGAAGATAAGATCGTGCCAAGTGTCACCAATTCTCCGGCTCTTTTTCTTAATTGCTTCACTCCTGAACCCCAAACTCTTGTAGCAGGCTAAAGCTGGTTTATTGCTGGTAAGGGTGTTTAGTGAAATTTCTCTAATTAGATCCCAATCTTTGATCTCTTGGATTAGCCTTTTACAAAAGAATTTCCCCAAGCCTTTTCCGCGCATTTTGGGGTGTACCAAAATCCTGCATAGGGTAGCACGATCAATTGCTTGAATTACAATTTCTCCATAAGCTTGAATATGTCCATTTGAGTCCAAAAGCTGGAAGGCAAAAAGATCTTTTCTCTTTAAATGATCATTGAATCGAATTTGATTTAGTCCCTCACTGAAAGAGTTACCAGACCATAAAACACGATCCTTTTCACTCTGTATCCATGATAGAACTGTAGCTGTATGTTCATCAGAAAATCGTCTGAATTGAAATGTTCCAAATGCCTTCACACTCGCTTTTTTGTCTTATGCTGTAGAGACTGACAAGGATCTAAGTTTACTCAAATTCGGTTAAGTATCAGGAAAACGTTTATTTATCTTTGCTTAATCTCCAGAAATCGCTTTTTTTAATAATTTAACCTCTTGTGGAAGGATGGATATGAAAAAAAATAAAAAATTGATTGGTATTATTATGTTGGTAATGACGAGCTTTCTAATGGGCTCATTTTTTAATCAGTCAGAAGCCAAACTAAAAGTAATTAAGGCTGGAGTTGATGATAAGGGAAATCAAGTATGCATTAATAAATCTCAAGTCTATTTATTTAAGAAAAATCAGGCAGAGAATAAAATACTATTCTATTTTCACGACGCCCAGAGTGATAGTGCCATGGTTGCCAAGTCTTTTCCTGATTTGGAAAGCTTAAACAAATATTGGGATGTTTTGATCCGCGATTGGTAATATAGGCTTCTTTAAAGATTAAGTTCTCCTGCTCGTTCCAGGAGGAATCTCCAATTTATGTATCCTTTTTTTGGTGGATGCAATTCTTTGCTCACCTGCAAATAAATAAAAAGATTATATGTTACCAAATGAAGATTAAAAATTGCCCATCTTTCAGAATTTAAATAGTTGGCACCTAAATTGCAGATAGTCGTTTAGAGGAAAGGGTTTCATGGATTAGCAACCATGGGGTGCGTGTCATTAACTTGGCACGCACCTTTTTTTTACGAATTTTTAATTTCCCAGTAGTTTTTAATTCTTACGCCACCATTGCGATCCATCGGCAAAATCTCACAATGCTTACATTTTTCTGGCTCTGCGATGAAAACCTTCGGGTTACCATCCGCATCAAGTTTTCTTGGCAGACCGGACCTTCCTGAAATTTCTACACATTCAAGGAGGTCCTTTCCATTATGTCCCTTTTCGTATGATTCCGAATATAACCCTTCTGGGTGAACAAAACCTACGATAGTTCCAAATCGTACTCTACCATTACTATTTCGTTGGATAACATCACCCATTTTAAATCGTTTTTTCTCTTGGTAACGAAGCATATTAAGATGCTTGCAATGAGAGATTGGTAGGCTGAATGTTTTATTTTTTTGTAAGTCAGTCGACTTAAGTGGGGATAAATCATGCCGATTCAATTCGAGGATTTCAACCTTTGGTACTTTACCATCCCGAATAAATAAGACCTCACCAATTCGCTTGTAGGCCCTTGTTTTTATCTTTTCAACAATCTTGTCACCAACTGAAATTGGTCTATCGGCTTTTCTCTTAATTTTTTTTACCACAGATTCACAATAACATATTAACTGCATAAAAGCACTAAAAGTATAAATGTATTATAATAACTGATAGATGAAATGAAAGCTTGGGTAAGTCTATCTTTTCAAATTTGATTTTGAGCCTTCCAAAGACCTTTAAATAAAAGACTTTTCGCTCTTTTCCTTAAGGTCGAACTGTAAGAAAACCTAATACCTGAAAATGGAGCTTTATTTCTCCACAATCCAGATATTTCTGAATTGGAGTGGATTACCATGCCCCTGAAGTTTAATGGGCCCTGGAGTTCCTTCCTTGTCAGGTCTGGCTCCTCCTGTTTTTCGAGGAATTTCAAAATCATCGTGGATGAGGATTCCATTGAGTCGTGCAGTGACGCGAGCGTTCTTACTTTTTTTTCCGTCTTTAGCTACTGCATTGGTGAATTCTATGTCATAAGTTTGCCATGCTAGGGGAGGGAAGCAGGCGTTTACTTTTGAATCTTTGATCGAGTAAATGCCACCACATTCGTTATTCAATCCTTCCAGTCCGAAAGAATCAAGAATCTGGTTTTCGTACATGTCAATTTGATACAGGCCACTGTTTCCACGACCCTGACCACGGGCTGCGGGTCTGTATGGAAGCATGAATTCAAGGTGGAGTTTATAGTTGGAAAATTTTCGTACTGTTCGAATGTCTTGACCATCGGTATTGAGCAGTTTCGTCTTTTCATCCAAGCGCCCTCCCTGAAACTCCTTTTTGTTTGAACCGTCGAAGAGAACAATGGCATCTTTGGGGGCTTTTTTCCCGAGGGTCGGGCTCTTCCGTGTAACCTTTTTTAAGGCTGTAGTGTTACCACCCTCTAGCAGAGATAATTTTTTTCCGGCTATACTTCCGGTGTAAGATTTATGCCCGACAGGAGGGAATTGTCGGGTGGCACTGAACTGTTCTGCGGGCCCGGCGAGATATTTTCGTTGTCCAGATGCGGGTGTAAGTTCCACTTTTTTCCCATTTAGGTTACCGTGTAATAGACTTTTATTCTTTCCATCCCATCCAGCACCAGGTAGCCCGCCGGGATAGAGGACTACATGGAATGCTCCTTTATCCAAAGAGATTACCTGTGCTCCCATCTTCGAACTTTGATATTCTCCTTGAAAACGAAAGTCATTCGGTATCTGGGGGTCATTCGTAGAAGTGTAAGTGCCCGCAAAATCCTTAGGGGCACTGGAAAGGACTAAACATGTAAGAATAGGTAGAGAATGTAATATGCAAAGCTTCATGCAACCAATGTCCAAATAACTGATCCTCCTGCAAACAGAAAAGAAGGTTGTTTAAATTACCCATCCAAGAGGTAATTTAAAATAAAGTGAACTATACCTCAGACTTTTCGAGGAGATCAGCAAAGCTGTTCATGTAATCAATCACATCGCTTCGGTTATTCCTCTCAAGGTGACGGAAACCTCCGACTAAGTTGTCTAAGACTTTACGATCGGAAAGATTTTCTAATTTAACTATATCTTCGTGAGTCATTCCGTGTTGTTCAATGGTCAGGAAAATATCATCCACTTTACAACCGGTTTTGGAGCAATAATCGGTGGCATGTTCAGACCACTCATCCAACTGGAAGCCGATAGACTCCACAATCTCGAAACTGCTCATGCCGGTAAGGGTTTGGATAAGGTGACCTGCATTGCATTGTCCCATATGACCCCATTGGTATTCAACCGTGTCATCTGAAAGCCTACTGGAGGTTTCTCGAAGGGCGTCGATCAAAAACCTTTTCGTTTTGTCCTTATTCGTGGTGTGTGAATTTCTTGATCGCATAATTTCAATTGTAAGAAAAGACTGAGAATTTCTCAACTCGATGTACTAAAAATTTTTTAATCCAGCTCAAATTCTCAAAAAGCTATACTATGTGTTCTCCTCCTATTATTGAACAAGTAAAAAAAGAATTACCCGTCGTAATCTTTTTCATGGAATTGGAGCTTCAGGATACATGACTTTCAGGGAAATGGGCCCTTGTTTAATACTTGAAATATGAAAATGAAAAATAGATTACTTCTTTTTGGTTTGGCTGCTCTGACTTTGATTTTCAGTTGTGCAGACAATAAGAAATACGCTGGAGCGTATTCCGGTATTCTTGTAATG